>JAEMQC010000013.1 GCA_022758985.1 Campylobacteraceae bacterium | reverse complement strand
TACACACTAAAGGGCTTTTCGCTAAAATAAAAATAAAAACGAAAGCGTGTAAAATTTGGTTGTAGGCGTATTTGATAGCGGGGTTGGTGGACTCACAGTTGCGAAATCCATAATAGATGAAAAACTTTTTGACGAGGTGATTTACTACGGTGATACCGCCCGTGTTCCCTATGGCACAAAAGACGAAAATACCATCGTTAGATACTCACTTGAGGCTGTAGAGTTTTTCAAAAACTTCAATATTGATATTCTTTTGGTTGCTTGTAATACCGCCAGCTCTTATGCACTTGATGAAATGCGCAAAGTCGCTCCATTTGAGGTTGTAGGAGTTATAGAGCCGGGTGTCCTGTCTATCACCAAACAAAATCCAAAACTTGATTCAAAAATACTTGTTATAGGTACTAAGGCTACAGTATCTAGCGGTATTTATAAGAAAATGCTTGAGGAAAAGGGCTTTTGCAATATAGCACAGATTGAGACCGGTCTATTTGTGCCGCTTGTTGAGGATGGAATATTTGAGGGTCCAATTATGGACGCTATGCTTGAGCACTATTTTAAAGATGTTGAGAAACCAGACTATATCATACTCGGCTGTACCCACTTTCCACTCATAGCAGAGGCTATAAGCGGTTATTTTGAAGGCTCTGTGCTTGTGCATTCAGGAGAGGCTATTGTGGGCTATCTTCATGATAAATTTGGATTAAAAAACAGAGGATACGAAAGTGCGTTGAAGCTATTTGCATCATCTAGTCCGGAGAGATTAAAGTTGAGAGCAGATGAGTGGTTAAAAGGGAGCAAATATAAATGAGCAGAGTTCTAGCATTAAAATATAGGCCTAAGAGATTTAGCGACCTGATCGGGCAAGAGTCCGTGTCGCAGACTATTTCGCTTGGACTAAAAAACGACAAACTCTCTCATGCATATCTGTTTTCAGGCTTAAGAGGAAGTGGTAAAACCTCAACCGCCAGAATATTTGCTAAAGCTCTCGTGTGCGAAAAAGCGCCTACGGATGAGCCGTGCGGAGTCTGTTCTGGATGTATATCTGCGGAGGAAGGAAGACATCTAGATATTATCGAGATGGATGCCGCAAGCAATAGAAAAATTGAGGATATAAGAGCTGTAATAGAGAGTACCAAATATAAGCCCTCTCAGGCTAAATATAAAATATTTATCATTGACGAAGTTCACATGCTTACAAAAGAGGCGTTTAATGCCCTTTTAAAGACTCTTGAGGAGCCTCCGGCATATGTCAAGTTTATATTGGCCACAACCGACCCTATAAAGCTTCCGGCTACTATTCTTTCAAGAACTATACATTTTAGATTCAAAAAAATTGGTCATTCGGATGTGGTAGAGCATCTCAAGCATATACTTCAAAAAGAGAATATCTCATTTGAAGAAGAGGCGCTTGAGATAATCGCAAGAAGCGGAAGCGGTTCTCTGAGGGATACGCTGACGCTTCTCGACCAAGCCATCGTATTTTCAAAAGGCTTCGTATCTAAAACAAGTGTGGTAGAGCTGCTTGGCGCCGTAAATCCCGATAAAATCAAGGAGTTGTTCGAGTTTGTATTAAAAAAGGACAGGGAGGCTGCCGTTGCGGCTATTAAAGAGTTTGAAGAGTATGAAGCAGAGAATATTATTAACGAGATAATTGAGTTTCTAAAAAATGCCATTTCTGAAAAACATCGCACTATGCCTCTTTTTGTGTTAGAGAGATTCTTTAGGGTGGCCATTAGTGCAAAAGAGCTTCTTTTTATGGGCGCCGACGGTACTTTCGTATTAACTCTTAGCGTACTTAAAATGATTGAAGCTATGGAGATAGAAGATATAGACTCTCTAATTGCAAAATATGAAAGCCAAGTCGATTTTTCTGCCACACCGAAAATGGCTACTGTAGAAAAAAAAGAAGAACAGCAAATAGAGCCAAAAGTGCAAATTGACGACTCAACTTCGCTCAAAACCAACGAGATGGCTGTTAGAAAAGAGGTCGAAGTCGGACAATGGGAAAAGCTGCAAGCTCTTTTATATGAGAGAAGCTATGAGCTTGGAAGTGTGTTTAGTCAAAATGTTTCGTTTGTATCTTATAATGATGGCGTTTTGATGTGGTCTAGTAGAGCAGAAGGCAAATCCAGAGAGCTTCTTACTAAATACTATTCGATAATTAAGCATATAATCCAAGACATATATGGGATAGATACGAAGATTGTCGTACAAAAAGAGCAGCCAAAAACAAAAGAGGCGCAAGAAGAGCAGCCGGCGGTTATGTCTGCGGCGTTGCCAAATGCAGACGGCGAAGAGGTATACAAGGGCTTTACGCCGGTAGACGACGATGAAGAAGAGACCGAGTATGTGCAGCAAGGCCCCGGTTTATTTGATGATGAGCAGGAGGCAATGGGCTTTGAGCCTGAAACGTTGGAAGTTAAAAATTTAGAGGACGAGGCTGCCGAACTTAGTCTTTTAAAGCATCCTTTGGTTGAAAAAACAAAAGAAATATTTGGAATAACCGATAGCAATATATCGGTTTTACAAAAACTTTAAATTTTAGTGTTGTAATATAAACTTAGTTTAAGTAGGCGGTAGTTAATGGATTTAACGGTTTTAGGCGGTATAATTGGGGCGCTTGCGTTTATTGCGGTGGGGGACACGCTAGAGGGTGGAAACCCAGCACATATTCTTCATCTCACATCCATTATGATAGTTGTTCCTCCGGCCTTGCTTTCATCTATGACTGCAACACATGGACACTTCGTAAAAGGTGCATATAAAAACCTCGGCATGGTATTCAAAAAATCAGCTGTTAACTATGAGAAGACAATCGAGCAACTATATGACTTCGCCATTATTGCTAGACGTGACGGTCTTTTGAAGCTTGAAGCGGAAATACCGAATGTCGAAAACGAGTTTATGAAAAAAGGGTTAGATCTCGTTGTCTCCGGTGTAAATGTAGACGTAATAAGGCAGACTCTGGAGATAGAGATAGAGGAGACCGAGCACTACTATCACGGTTGCGGACACTATTTTATACTTGCAGGCGAGACGTTTCCGGTTATGGGTCTAATCGGTGCGGTTTTGGGTCTTATTTTGGCTCTTGCAAAACTTGATAATCCGCAAGAGATGGCAAACGGTATTGCCGGCGCATTTACGGCTACCGTTACAGGGATTACCGCATCATATATTATTTTCGGACCTATGGGTAGAAAAATGATTGCAAAATCACACGATATCATCAAAGAGCAGACTATTATTTTGGAAGGTCTTGTTTCTTTAGTGTCCGGAGATAATCCTAAAATGATGAGAAGCAAACTGTATAACTACATAGGCGGCGAACCTGAAGAGGGCAAAAAACATTAATGGCTAAGAAAAAAAAGTGCCCCGAGTGCGAGGGAGGGGAGAAGTGGGCTGTTCCTTTTGCCGACTTTTTTAGTCTTCTGCTGGCGCTTTTTATTGCGCTATACGCAATAGCATCCGTAAACAAAGACAGAATGAGAGCGCTCTCTAAATCTTTCAGCGAGATATTCGAGTTTACACCTTCGCAAGTAAATATGATTCCAGTCGCAGAGGATGCTGGGCAAGAAGGCAAAATGAATAGCGCTACTACTAAAAGCAAAGACGAATCCAAGCAGAGTCAAGAGATCAGACAGCAGCAGATGGAGACCGCCAAGCAGCTTATGAAGGATTTGCAGGCGATTAAAGATGTTGCTCCGGAAAGTGGAAACGGAAGTGATACCGAAGTTGTTATGACTGACGAGGGAATTAGAGTTAGGGTTTTAAATGCCATAGTTTTTGACGAAGGTAGCGCAAATCTAACTCCAGCCTCAAAAAAAGTACTAGATATAATGGCAAAATCAGTTAAAGGTTATCAAGGCAACATAAAAGTCGAAGGGCACACATCCTCTAAAAATCCTCCAAAAGGAAGCATATATCCTTCAAATTGGGAGCTTTCATCAGCTAGAGCATCAGCTGTTGTTAGAGAGTTTATAAGCAAAGGATTTGATCCACAAAAATTTAGTGTTGTCGGCTATGCGGATACCAGGCCTGTGAGCAAAGACGGTGAAAGCAAAAACCATTTTTTGAATCAGCGCGTAGATATAGTCCTTATGAAGTATGATGGCAAAAATGAAGGCGGGACGGTATCTGTGCTAGATGCGCCTCCGCCGGAAGTAAGCATTAAGCATTAATTTTTGATAATGCCTTTCAGGGTTTTTTTTGCCTTCTCGTAGACCGCAAAAGAGGCTATATGTATATCGCTATTGTAGTATTCGCACTCCTCTACGAAATCTGACTTATCAAGTATTAGGTCCGCAGTAGGATGATACTTGTTTGATGCAAAAATAAGCTCCATATTGCTGTATGGCATCGCTATCCTAAAATATTTGCCGACGTTTTCCAGCTCCCTTTTTACATCGCTACTTATTTTTGTGCAGAATATTCCATCTTTTTTTAATATTCTAAATATTTCCTGTAGATTTTGGTTTTCTTTAAATGAAACTACAATGTCGAATTTTTCGCTTTCAAAGCCGCTGTTTCCTGATAACTCGGCAACGAAAGCAACGTCTCTTGCTAGCTTAGCGGCTGCATTTGGCAATTTGCCGCCTATTGTTAGGCAGACGGCAGGGTTTTCGTGTGTGCAAAGCGGTACGAATGAGAGCATCTCTTTTGTCGCTATTTCGCTTTGCTGTGGGCTAACTTCAAAACGCATATCAAGTTTCCTTTGCTTAAAAATCAAGCGATTTTAGCTCTTTTTTGTTAAAATCGGTCTAAAATTGTCCAAGATAGGAATTAAAATGCCGCAACTTAGTTACAAGGATTCCGGGGTAGATATAGATGCCGGAAACTCTCTAGTCGAAAAAATAAAACCATATGCGAAAGCTACAGCTATTCCTGGTGTGCTCGGCGGTATAGGTTCTTTTTCGGGGGCTTTCGAGCTTCCAAAGGGCTATAATGAACCGGTGCTTCTTGCCGCTACCGACGGAGTGGGTACCAAGCTAAGAGTTGCTATAGAGAGCGGAAAGCTCGAAGGCGTTGGCATAGACCTCGTGGCTATGTGTGTAAACGATCTTATATGCAACTTTGCGGAGCCTCTGTTTTTCCTTGATTACTATGCCACCGGAAGACTTGAGGTTGAAAGTGCGGCTACTGTTATAGCTTCCATCTCCGAGGGTTGCAAAATGGCGGAGTGTGCGCTAATAGGCGGAGAGACCGCCGAGATGCCGGGAATGTATTTTAAAAACGACTTTGATCTTGCCGGTTTTTCCGTCGGTATCGCAGAAAAAAGCGAGATAGATAGAAGCATCCATTGCAAGGAGGGCGATATGCTGGTGGCGCTTCCGAGCTCAGGCGTGCATTCAAACGGCTTTTCGCTTGTAAGAAAGCTATTTTTTGAAAAGCTAGGTATGAGATTTACGGATAAATTTGGCGACACTACTCTGATAGACGCTCTTTTGAAGCCTACGAAAATATACGTAAAAGAGTTTAAGTCCAATAAAAAAGATATTAAGGCTCTCGCTCATATAACAGGCGGTGGTCTTGTCGAAAATCTGCCTAGGGTACTGCCTGCCGGACTTGGTGCGCTAATTCAAAAATCATCTATCAAAACGCTTCCTGTATTTGATTTTATGTCTCAATATGTAAAAGAGTCTGAAATGTATAGAACCTTTAATATGGGTATTGGCATGGTGTGGGTTGTCTCCAAAGAGAACGCCGATAAAGTTGCCGCAAATGTCGGCGGTTACATAATCGGCGAACTTGTAAAAGGTGAAAAAGAGGTTAGGCTGGTCTGATTTGAGTCCTTCTTTTATCGCTTCGCAAGTTTTTAATTACCTATTTTTGTCTCCGCTTATTTTCATACTTCTGTTTTTTATATCGTCTTTGTTTGTTCGAAGGGTCAGATGGCTCTTCGTCTCTTTTGTCGCTCTTTTTTATTTTCTCTCCACCGAATTGTCTGTCAAATTACTGCTCGAGCCTCTAGAAAATGAATACCGAAAAGCCTCAGTGTTAAATTTCAAACCGGATGCCGTTATAGTTTTGGGAGGAGGTGCAAATGCTGATGTGCCAGATAGCAAGCTAGACTCTATAAGCTACAAAAGATTTGTCGAAGCGCTGGCGCTTGCAAAAAAACATGATCTGCCGCTTATATTTGCAGGCGGCGGGTTTGCGCAAAGAGACGGTATAACTGAAGCTGAGGCAGCAAAGGAGAGCGCAAATAGACTCGCTGATTCTTTTGGCTTTGCTAGACCTTCTACGGTGACGCTAAACGGCGGGTTTGGCGTAGTCTATGACGATAAAAGCGAAAATACTCTTCAAAATGCAAAAAACTCAATGGAGCTAATGAGGCAAAACGGCATAGAAAAACCTAGAATAGTTCTGGTAACGTCTGCTTTTCATATGAAAAGAGCAAAGATTGTTTTTGAAAAAAACGGATTTGGCGTAATCCCTTATGCGGTCGATTTTAAAACTAAGCCTTCAGGCATATCTTATTTTACGTTTTTGCCTACGTTTAAAAATATAGAAAACTCTCTTTGTGCTATTCATGAATATATCGGTCTACTGAAGTTTTTTTTGGTTGATAAAGGAAGTGTTAAATGAAAAAAGCGGTATGTATAATTTCTGGAGGTATGGATAGCGCTGTGGCCGCAAGAATAGCCAAGGACGAAGGATATGGTATAGTGGCCGTGCATTTTAACTACGGACAGAGGACGGAGGCTAGAGAGCTGGAGGCATTTAGGGCAGTATCGGACTCTCTTGAAGTTTTGCAAAAATACGAGATTGACCTTCCTTTTTTTAAAAACGTAGGTGGTTCTGCTCTTACGGATAAAAGTATAGCCGTTCCGATTGGGGGAATAGAAGAGGGTGTGCCGGTAACATACGTGCCTTTTCGCAACGGAATATTTTTATCTGTCGCTACCGCTATAGCCGAAAAAGAGGATGCCGAGGCCATAGTAATCGGTGCTGTAGAAGAGGATAGTAGCGGGTATCCGGATTGTACGGAGAGTTTTTTGTCGTCTTTCGAAGCGTGCGCAAACGAGGGGACAAAAAAAGAGACCGTCATTAAAATATTTGCGCCGCTTTTGCATAAATATAAAAAAGAGATAGTGGCGGAAGGAATCAATAGAGGAGTTGACCTCTCTTTGACGTGGAGTTGCTATCAAAACGAACAGATCGCTTGCGGTGTTTGTGATAGCTGTAGGCTTAGGCTAAGGGGTTTTGAAGAGGCCGGAGTAGAGGATAAAATCCCCTACAAAACGGTTTAGGGTTAAAAATAAGCCGCTAAAAGCATATAGGCAAAGAAGAATACAAGATGGCTAATCCCCTCTAGGTAGTCCGTAATCCCGTTCTGGGTTGTTTTCCATGCGAGAAGAACAGTGAATATTAGTGCGCCTATCTCTAGAGTGTTAAAGTTTAGAGGTAGTTCTATATTGTAAAGTTTTGCGAGTAGAAGAAGCATAGGCACTGTTACTAGTATCGTAACTGTGGATGCACCCATGGCTATGTTTATCACACGTTGCGGTTCATCGTTTCTGGCGGCTCTGATCGCAGTAAAGAATTCCGGGGCAACGGCTATGAATGCTATGATAAGACCTGCTACTGCAGGTGATATGCCGAGGTTTACCGATGTTTTAAGGCCATCCATCGCCAAAAACTCGGCCAGTAGACCGATAATCAAAATAAAGCCTGTCATAAATAAAAAGTTTACGGCAGTAGGCATTCTTTCGAATATATAGTGGTCTATCTCTTCCTCTTCCTCTTCGCCATTTTCTCTATCTTGCATTCTCTTTTTAAATCTAAGAAGCCTGCTGCGAGCCGTAGCCTTGAAAAAGTTTATATGTGTTTTTGTTTGAAAAATAAGAATGACTATGTAGTACGCAAAAAGTAGTATGGCTACAAGTACGCTTGCTTTATTTAGTACTTTTGCATTATGGTTTGTAAGCGCCAGAATACTCGGAACCAGAAGTACGCAAGCCGTTACTAGAAGTATGGTGATATAGCTTCCGGAGGTCTCTTCGTTGTGTTCTTGCATTTTGTACGCAAGCCCGCCTACTAGCACCGAGAGTCCAAGTAATAGGTTCATATCTACTATTACTGCGGAGATAATACCGCCTTTGACGGTATCGGCTGCCATGCTTGATAAGCCGTCCGATCTCTCTAAAAGCACCATAAATAAAAGCAGTATCTCAACCACTACGGCGCTAAACGTAAGAACAAAGCTGCCAAGCGGCTCTTTTAGTCTATCGGCTAATATTTCGGCTATTTCCGATACCGTAATGGAGAAGAAGATAATAGCCATTGCACTTGCAAAAGCAGATAGCGCATAGCTGCCTTCAATGTGGAGTTTGTAGGCCAAAACGCCGGATATAACACCGAAAAAAATATCCCAATAGTCTTCTATAAAATATCTGATACGTTGATTTGTTGTAAGTTTGGTAGAGTGTGCGCTATTCTGGGGTATGGGGGAACTGTCCAAAATATCAATCCTTTTCGTTAAAGTCAAACGAGAACAAATTGTTCTCTTTTCTCACTTTTACTAGTCTCTCTTTTTCGCTGCCGACAACGAATGCAAAGTTGAAATCGTTCTCTTCTAGAATGTCTCGAAGCTCTCGTTCGGAGCCGTATAGTGTAATAATTATATCTTTATCTTCGATATTTTGCAAAGCCAGAGGGAATATGTATAGATTTCTTGCCCATTTAGTGTTTTTGGCTAAATAATTTAGAGTTTCCCTTAAAAATTGGTTATCCAAGTATTTTGCAAAAATAATAACCTTGGATGTTTTGCCAAACTCTTTGGCGTATAAGAAATTATCTACGAATACCGGATCAAAAAATTCGGTAAACGTAAGCCCGTTCAAATCGTAGTCCAACCCCATTTCGGACATGATTTTAATAGCGTTCTCCAGATATTTGAGCTGAAACTCCGGAAGTTTGACCCTGACGCTCGCATTATCTATAAATACCGTGCTCTCAAAAAGCGTGGATGCAATAATTTGCAGTTTGCACTCTTTTGGGGCTATGAAATGCTCCACGGTATCGGTCGTGAGCCCCGACAAAAATTCTTCGTCACAGCCGAATACTATAGTTGCGTCATCATTTTTTATTAGAGAAAAAAGCCCTCTTACGTCATTTTTGTAGATAAATTCTACGTTTTTGGATTTATTTAGCTTTTTGATTATTTCGAGCGTTACCTCGTCCACGCTCACAAATCTAAAGCTTTTTTTGAGCATCCCGTATCTGGCAAGGCTAAAAGCGGCAACAGAAGCATCCCTTACTTTGATAAAAGCAACTTCCGGGTCGGTTGGGGTTATCTCGTCGGAGTCGTATATCACGCCGTAAGCGCCGTTGTATATAGCTTTTACGGCCTCTTCTTGGTTAAATGCTATAAATAGATCGCCGCGCCTAACATGCAGATAGTTTAATTTTATATCTTCGAAGTATGTTATTGAGGGAGTTGTTTTTATATCCCCTCTTGTTAGGGCTACGACGTTTTCTATTCTCATCCTATTTTTGAGCCGCTTTGTTTTGGAGTTTCTGGTCTAATTAAGGTTAACCCGTTTGCATCTTTTGCGGCAAGAAGCATTCCTTCGCTTATCACGCCCATTATCTTGGCCGGTTTTAGGTTTGCGACTACGCATACTTGCGTTCCGATAAGCGACTGGGCCGTGTAGCTCTCTCTTATCCCGGCGACTATCTGCCTAATATCTCCGTCGCCCAAATCAACTTTTAATATGAGAAGTTTCGAGCTTTTAGGGGCATTTTCGGCTTCAAGTACGGTGCCGACTTTCAGCTCTGTTTCGAAGAAATGGTCTATGGAGACGTATTTTTTCTCCTCTTTTTTTGCTTCTTCGACTTGCTTTGGCGCCTCTTCGATAATCTCTTCTATTCTCGGGAATAGTGCCGTTACCTTTGATAGTTTTGAGGAGGCTAGCGGCGATTTTTCGTATATCAGCTTTTCAAAGTTTTGAGTGTTTATCTCAAAACCTATAGCCGATGCGACCTCGTTCATTTTATTTGGCATGATTGGAGACAAAAGCAGTGCGGCTCTGGCTAGCACGTTTACGCACAGCGCTATTAGAGCCATAGCTTCGGCTTCTTTGCCCTCTTTCATTTTATTCCAAGGCGCTACAGTGTCTATGGCTTTGTTTGCGACACCGAGCATCTTCCATATCTCTTCCAGATACCTATGCGTTTGCATCCCGTACAAAAGCGGCTCCAGACAAGCCGTTATCTCGTCTATTTTAGCCATATCCTCTTTGTGGTATGTGTATAAATCTTTTAGTTCTATGTTGAGTCCGAAATATTTGTCGCTCATGCCTATCGTTCTACTTAGCAGGTTTCCAAGATCGTTTGCCAGATCCGAATTTATTCTATCTATAAGCGCTCTTCTGGAGAAGTCTCCGTCCTGCCCGAACGGTACCTCTCTAAGAAGAAAATATCTGAAGTTTTCAAGACCGTATGCGTCGGCTATCTCTTTTGGGTTTACGACGTTGCCTTTCGATTTGCTCATCTTCTCACCGTCTCTAGTCCACCAGCCGTGTGCGGCTATGTGTTTTGGAAGCGGCAAATCTAGGCTTAAAAGGAAGGCGGGCCAGTATATTGCGTGGAATTTTAGGATGTCTTTGCCGACTATTTGTAGGTTCGCCGGCCAATACTCCATGTTTTTCTCATCGGTGCCGTAGCCTAGCGCCGTTACATAGTTTAGCAGGGCGTCGAGCCAAACATATATGACGTGCTTATCGTCGCCTATGTTGTCTGGCAACTTTATACCCCATTCGAAGCTGGTTCTTGTGATAGAGAGATCTCTTAATCCGCCTTCTACGAATTTTACGACTTCGTTTTTCTTTGATTTTGGGAGTATGCACTCTTCATTTTGGCTATACCAGTCGATAAGCTGTTTTTCGTATTTTGATAGTCTAAAAAAATAGTTCTCCTCTTTTAGTACGCTTGTCGGCTTGCCGCAATCAGGGCAGAATTCATCGTTTACGAGCTGCGTATTCGTAAAAAACGTCTCGCATGATACACAGTAGTTGCCTTCGAACTCGCCTTTGTAGATGTCGCCTTTGTCCCACATCTTTTGAAACGCCGCCTGCACGCCTAGTTTATGCTCTTCGTCAGTCGTTCTTATGAATTTGTCGTAGCTAATTCCAAAATCATCCCAAAGTGTTTTGAATTTTTCGCTATTTTCGTCTGCCCACTCTTTTGCGTTTTTGCCTCTGGCCTTTGCGGACTCCTCTATTTTTTGGCCGTGCTCGTCGGTGCCTGTCAAAAAAAACGTATTGCACCCTTTTAGTCGCGCATATCTAGCCATAGTGTCAGCTATGATGGTAGTGTATGCGTGCCCTATGTGAGGAGCGTCGTTAACGTAGTAAATTGGAGTGGTAAGATAAAAATGGTCGTGTTTCATAAAAAGCTATCCTAGTCTATTAAAAATTTAAAATTCAAACCCGCCGGTGCTACCTTTGCTCATCGAGTTGTAAACTGCGGCTACGTATGAGCGCCTTGTCTCACATCCTATTATTTTGGGGCATGGCATGCAAGAACCGTACGATTTGCCGTCAAAAACAACGATAGCGTTGTTAGACGCTTGGCACTCGGTCAAAATATCCAGTTTTGCGTCAAGCGCCTCTTCGAAAACGTCTTTTTTCTCAGACGATTTTGGAGTAGACATCGAGGACCTTGTTTATTTCGTAGTTGGAGCCAAAAAAGCACGGCGTCGTAGAGTGGTGGTCTTTTGGACTTAGCTCCAGTAGTCTTCTATGCCCGTCTACCGCTTTACCGCCCGCTTTTTCGTATACAAACGCAAAAGGGAAAACCTCAAATACCATTCTCAGTTTGCCTTCCGGCTTGTCGAGCGTGCCCGGATAACTAAATAGGCCGCCGCCTTTTACGAGGATTTGATGAAGATCTGGCACCATACCGCCCGAATATCTAAGACGATACCCCTCTGCAAATAGCGTGTCTATCATTGCCTTGTGGTATGACGGCCACTTTGCTTGAGTGCCTCCGGATGCGTTCAGTTTCCCTTTTTCGTGCAGATGCACCGTCTGGATAAACTTGAATTCGCTATTTTTGTCAAGCCTATATAGCTCCACCGTGTCTGTGGCTATTACCATTTCTACTCTCGGACCGTATACTATATAGACCGCCGCCTTGATATTTGGACCCGAAAAATCGTCTTCGTATATACCAAATATCGAACCAACCGATAGGTTTGTGTCAATTAGGCTCGAGCCATCAAGTGGGTCGTATCCGATAAGATATTTGCCGCCTTCGTTTAGCATATCGACCGTCTCTTTTTCTTCGCTGGCCACGGCTTTTACGCTTTTTACTTTTGCGAGCTCTTCTTGAATTATATAGTCGCTTTTAATGTCTAGTTTGAGTTGTACGTCGCCGCTTGCGTTTTCATTCTCGGCGTATCCTGTATCGTCGTACGCTATTGCCTCCTGGATTCTAAAAGCGCTTCGTTTTATAGCCTCTATAACCTCTGTCATCGTATTTCCTTTGCGTTTTTAAAAATCCACTCTACTATTTTTTCGGTGTTGTTTAGATCCAGTATCTCCAGCTCTTTTGGGACGTCGTATTTTGATATGTCTACACTGTCGTCTATGGCTATCGCTTTGACGAAACCGAAATAATCAGGATCTAAAGAGCCCCTAAAAATCCCGATTCTCGGAATCGGTAATGTCTTAAGTCCTTCAACCAGAAGTACGTCGAAGTTGCCGAGCATCGCTATGATCTCATCCAGACTGGAAGGTTCGTTTTTAAACATCGTAGTTCTGGAAGGACTCCTGACGACTACATTTGCCCCCGTCGCAAAAAACTTGCTGCTATCTTTCCCCTCCGTGTCGAATACGGCTTTGTCTTTAGGGTCGTTTTTTATAATCGCCACCTTATGGGCTTCTTTCAATCTTTCGGCGATTTTTACTATCGCCGTTGTTTTTCCACTGTTTGATGGTCCAGTAAATGCTACCGCTATTTTCATCTTATTCTTTTTATTTTTTACCAAATTATAATAAAAAGCGGTTAATTTTTTTGTTTGGCAAGCTCGCATAGATTAAATAGCGCACCAAAAAGCTCCGGAGGGCTTACCGGTTTTGGTATAAACTGCTCGACTCCCAGTTTTTTGAACTCTTCGATCGACTCATCATCGACGGCGCTTATTAGTCCTATCGTTATTTTCGGAAACTCTTTTTTTACTCTTTTTATCAGGTCTATGCCGTCCATGTGCGGCATAATCGCATCCGTTAGTATGATGTCAAAGCTCTCTTTGGCAAGTATCTCAAGAGCCTCTATGCCGTTCGATGCGGTCCTGACCTCGCTAAATATGTCGGTCAACAAAGAGCGCATACTCTCCAAAATAAAATTGTCATCTTCGGCGTAATGAAAAAAATGGGCGGTTAAAAATGCTTGTTTAGTCCGATATTCTAGG
>JAEMQC010000003.1:11359-13758 GCA_022758985.1 Campylobacteraceae bacterium | reverse complement strand
AGCCGCTACCGGAAACGGAAAAGCAAACTATGACGTATACGGCACAAAAGCTTCGCTTGAAACAAGCGTAGGCCTAACTCCATATGTTGCCTATAATAAAGTCAGCGAACAAAAAGACGGTGTAAACGGTGGCACATTCGTATTCGGCGCATGGGGTGGCTATCCTGAATTTGCTATGGCAGATGAGTTTTGGTATAACTCCGGCAATGGCGCAAACGGTTTCAACGGTGCACAAACATGGAAAGCAGGCGTAGACTATAGCCTAGAAAAACTAGGTCTTGGCGCCAGAACAATAGGCGCTGCCTACACGAAATTCGATTTGAAAAATCAGTACAATAGCAACAGCGATGCCGATACTGCGGTTTGGGATGTTGTTTACACATGCAATAGCGCACTTGTAAAAAACCTTGACGCTAAGCTTGTTTTCGAATCAGTTGATAGCAAAACCAATTCTCTTGATAGAAAAACAGCAAAAGTAACATTTAACTACAACTTCTAATTTCATTTAGAGGCAACACGCACAAACTTCACACACTCCTTAGGCGGGGTCTCGGCTCCGCCTTTTTTTATTCCGGAAAAACTTACAAGCCAAAATAAAAACAAACAAAAATGTAGTATATGATTAAAATTTAATCAACTAATTATCGTCAAAAGCTAACATATTGTATATAATTTTGGTGCATTTTAAAACACAAGGAGCAAGAGATGAAAAAGCTAAGTTCTTTAGCGCCATTCCTTCTTGCACCGGCGATGCTTTTGGCAGACGAAAATGCGACGGCTCCTGTAGCCGCCGCAGCAGCAGCTGCACCAAAGCTTGACGGCGCAAATACGGCATGGGTACTTACGGCGACTGCGCTAGTAATGCTCATGACACCTGCAGGTCTAGCGCTATTTTATGGCGGTATGACAAGAGCAAAAAACCTTCTAAACACTATAGCGATGAGCTTTACTGGTTATGCTATAGCTAGTATAGTTTGGGTACTTTGGGCATACAGCCTTGCGTTTGGTACGGACGTGAGCGGAGTTATAGGTTCACTTACGCTATTTCTTAGTGACATAAAAGTAACCGATATTTGGGCGACTGGAAATATACCTACGCTTCTTTTCGTAGCATTCCAAATGACATTTGCCGCTATCACGGTAGCTCTAGCTAGCGGTTCTGCGATCGAGAGACTAAAACTATCTACGTGGATGATATTCGTAGTTCTTTGGATTACCGTTGTTTATGCGCCTATCGCACACTGGGTATGGGGCAACGGCTTCCTGGCCAAAGACGGAGCGCTTGACTTCGCGGGCGGCACCGTTGTTCACATCAATGCGGGTGTTGCGGGTCTTGTGCTTGCTCTAATGCTTGGCAAAAGAAAAGATTACGGCAAAGCCATATTCCCTTCTTCAGTTACACTAACTGTTTTGGGCGCTATCCTTCTATGGTTTGGATGGTTCGGGTTTAATGCCGGAAGCGAACTTGCGGCAGACGGTATCGCTGCTAGCGCATTCCTTGTAACAAATACGGCTGCGGCAGTGGCTGCACTTTCTTGGATGGTGGTAGAATATGTGGTATATAAAAAATTCACGCTTCTAGGACTTGCATCCGGTCTTGTTGCGGGTCTTGTGGCAATCACTCCGGCAGCGGGCTTCGTCGACAATAGCGCAGCGCTTGTAATAGGCATAGTAGCGGGTGCTCTAGGCTTTATCGGCGTAAACGTAATCAAAAAAGCGTTCAAATATGACGACTCTCTTGATGCGTTCGGTATTCACGCACTATGCGGTATCTGGGGGGCTATAGCTACCGGCATATTCGCAAATCCTGCCGTAAACTCCGCAGGAAAAGGTCTACTATACGGCAACCCTGGACAAGTTATGATACAGGTTAAAGCTGTACTTGTAACTATAGTATTTACGGCTATCGCTACGGCTGTCGTATACGGAGTATCTTCTCTTCTAACAGGCAGCGGTAGAGTCTCTGCCGAAGATGAGAGCATAGGTCTTGACGAAGCTACGCACGGCGAGAAAGCGTTTCATATATAATTTAGTAAAATGCCTATAATCAACTTATAGGCATAAAACAAGGAGAAAGCGATGAAAAAAGTTGAGGCTATAATCAAGCCGTTCAAACTAGACGATGTCAAAGAAGCGCTCTCTGCGCTAGGCATTAGCGGTATGACCGTGTCCGAAGTAAAAGGCTACGGAAGACAACAAGGTCACACCGAGCTATACAGAGGCGCCGAATACGTAGTAGACTTCCTACCTAAAATCAAAATCGAAATGGTTATTGAAGACGGCATGGAAGACAAAGTGGTCGACGCTATAGTTAGCGCCGCCAGAACAGGCAAAATCGGGGACGGTAAAATATTTGTTTCCGACGTAAGCAAAGTTATCAGAGTAAGAACTGGGGAAAC
>JAEMQC010000003.1:0-11259 GCA_022758985.1 Campylobacteraceae bacterium | reverse complement strand
TCAATCTCTTCACAACCTCTTTTTGCTTTTTTTCTATCCCGCTAGATTTTTCAATTAAAAACATATCTTTCGCTACATTTTTGATAGTTCCGACTTTTGCGGTAGCTATATCTATGCCTAGCTCGTCAAACACCTCTATTACGAATGCGAGAAGACCTTGCTGGTTTTTTGTCGTCAAAAGCATTTTTGCATAAGTCTCCGAGTGCCCGAAATCAAAGGATATGTCAGATCTTTTAATAATCGGTTTTTTGGCGACACTGCCGCTATCGTCGCTAATAGAGAAGCTTTTTATAATCTCCTCCGCCACAAAAAGCTCGTCCTCTTCGACTGCCGAAGAAAAAGAGACTTTGAAATATTTTGCGCCGTCAAATAGCTTAAAAATATCCATCGATACGATATCCAAAAACGCAAAACGCGACAGCAGCTTTCCGAAGTTAATCCACTTTTTGGAGATTATCTCGAAGCTAAAATACGGACTATTGCTAAGTGCAAACGCAAACTCATCCGTCTGTTTGGCTCTTTTGCATATATCTATTATTTGCGACGAAGAGTATTTGATAAAAAATAGACTGGAGGCGATAGAGAGTATATTTTTTTTAAGGACTGGGGATAGAGCCTTAAACTCTTCGCTTTTTTGGAGCGTAGCCTCCTTTGCGAGCCTGCCGCTGGCTTCAGAGAGGAGATTTCTGTTTTCTATTTTCTGTATGGACTTTAGATACAGCTCCTTTAGAAGAGTTGCGTTAAAAGAGCTGTATATGTTTTGCCCGACCGAGCTCAAGTCGGCATAAGTGAGCACATATAGAAAATCTATCGCTTTTTTACTTTTTAGATTTCCGGCGAACGAAAGTATTGTTTTTTCGTTGTTCAAATCTTCCCTAAAAGCGGTATTGGACATAAGGGTATGATGCACGATGACTCTTCGTACAAGCTCTATTTTGCCCTCGTCAATTCCTATTTTTTTTGCGAAAGTCGTAAAAATCCTGGCGCCCAGCAAGGAGTGATTCTTGTTTCTGCCTTTGCCTATATCGTGAAATAAAAGTGTGAGCTTGACATACGCCTTATCTTCGGTCGCCATAGAATCATAAACCGACTTAACGAACGAGTCGTCTATATTTTCGATATGTTTTATGCTCTCAAGCGTATGTATGTCGACCGGATAGGTATGATAGCCGTCAAACTGCGCCAAATACATTATGTGTTCAAATGGCGCAAATAGCCTAACTATAACTCCCGTCTCGTAAAGCATAAAAAGAAGCTGATATGACGCACCCAAAGAGAGCATATTCAGTATAAGCTCTTTTGTAATTTTCTTTTGTCTTTTCTGTGAAGCGGAGTTGATAAGATACTGATGTACGCTGTAATCAAACGAATTTATACCCTCTTTTTGCATGGCCAAAAGCAGCTTCAAGGCCTCGAATAAATTTTCGCTTTTTGCTGAAAATCTAGCATACAAAACACCGTCGATTTCAAAAAAACCGCCTATCTTTCTATGCTCTCTAAGCCTAGACAGCGACTCTTCCCCAAAACTGATTTTTCTAGCAAGCTTCGCACAGTTAATCGACGAAAAAAGGTTTATGGACTGCATAGAGCGCAGTGTCTTTGCCATTAGCGCATTTTCGGCTTTTTGGCTTTTCATATCTTTAAATCCAAGCTTCAAAGCAACCTCTCGCTGCATCTGCATTACAAGCTCGTCTTGCTTTTTGCCTGCTAGCAGATGGAGTGCATTTCTTAGTTTGAACAAAAACTCAAGCGCCTGCCTATACTCTCTGTATTCCGACTCCGAAAACAGCTTTCCGGTAAGCTCTTTGTTTGCGGATACACCGTATATCGAAGTAGCAAGCCAAAATAGCGTATTAGAATCCCTAAGTCCGCCTATACCCTCCTTGATATTGGGCTCCATAGAGAGTTTGTATTTTTTGTGCCTTTTTGCCATCTCTTCTAGTTTTGCGAAAACGAACTCTTTTTGATTGGTTTTTCTAACCTGTGAGAGTTTGTTTTGGTATTCGACCCACAAAAACTTCGAGCCCCAGATAAATCTGGATTCCAGTATTGCCGTCTTAATCGTAATATCCGCCTTTACGGCTTCAGGAATTTCGGATACTTCGTGTACTCTATGCCCTATCTTAAGGCCGGCATCCCATGCAAGGTACAAAAACCTCTCCAGCAGCGGCTTTAGCTGATACCCTTTGATATCCTTGTACAAAAGCATAATATCGATGTCGGAATAAACTGAGAGCTGCTGCCTGCCGTAGCTTCCCAGAGCCACCATCGTAACCGGTATGGAGTTGATAAGGGGTTGATAGTCGCCGAAGCTATCTCGGAGTATATATCTGAACATCTCGACCAAAAAAGAGTCGAGTTCTTTGGTGTGGCGATACAAAAACTCTCTGCCAAAATCGGCCTCGAAAATCTCGTCAAGGGAGCCGAGATACTCTTTTATGTGATTTTTAAACTCTCTGGATATCTCGAAGTCGCTTGCGCCAGAACCGACCAGCTGCTCTATTTTATAGCGTAGAGTCTGCTCGCTCACTTTGCATCAATCTACGATAAATTTGGATATCTGCTCTGCCGGCAAGTAGTCCGTATATATATTCTCATCCAAAACTACCTGAGACATTGTCTTGTTGTCGACATTAAATACTATAGGAGCCAAGAAGTTTGCAAGCGACTCTTTAAACGGTTTTTTGACGATAAGGATTAGATAGACTAACAGGTTGCTGTCCTCTTTTAATTCCATCAATGTTTTGATGGCAAGCGGAATATCGAAAGAGTACTCCCTTAAAACAAAAGGGTTTATTAGCGTAAACGCAGGCACGCTATCTTGCGTATTTTTTATCGTGGCGAAGTTATCGTCTACGGTCTCAAAATCATAACTCGTAACATTTTCAAAACCTAGGATTGGATACTTAACTTCAAAGACCAAGCGCTGTTCCTTTATGTGTTTGGTTAGCTGTAAGTCATTTTAGCCCAAAAAGCTTTAAAGCCAAAAAACGTTTTATGTTATAATCGATCAATTAAGCTTTGGGCACGGAGAGTATATTTGAAAGTTTTAATCACCGGAACCGCCGGTTTTATAGGTTTTAATCTGGCAAAAAAATTATTGGAAAGAGGCGATGAGGTAGTCGGCATAGATTCGATTAACGACTACTACGACGTAAATTTGAAATACGCAAGACTCTCCGAGCTAGGCGTAGAAAAAGAGGGGATAGAAAATAGTAAAAAAACGGCGAGCAAGAAGTATCCAAAGCACTCTTTTTACAAGGCTAACCTAGAAGATAAAGAGGCTATTTTTAAAATATTCGAAGCCGAAAAACCGGATGCGGTCTGTAATCTTGCGGCGCAGGCCGGAGTCAGATATAGCCTTACGAATCCTTTTGCATATATAGATAGCAACATAACGGGCTTTATAAACATACTAGAAGCATGCAGACAGTTTAATGTTAAAAATCTATCATACGCGTCAAGCTCCTCCGTATACGGACTAAACGAAGAGATGCCTTTCTCCGTACACGACAACGTCGACCACCCTATAAGCCTATATGCGGCAAGTAAAAAATCAAACGAGCTGATGGCGCACACATATAGCCACCTATTCGGGATTCGCACAACCGGGCTTAGGTTTTTTACCGTTTACGGCCCGTGGGGGCGTCCGGATATGGCGCTCTTTTTGTTTACGAAAGCGATTTTGGAAAAGAGGCCGATAGACGTATTTAACAACGGTGATATGAGGCGTGATTTTACGTATATAGACGACATCGTGGACGGAGTCATAAAAGTAATAGACAACCCAGCGACGCCTAATCCGTCATGGAGCGGCAAAAGCCCGGATCCGTCAAGCTCCAAAGCCCCGTACAGGGTATACAATATAGGCAACAACTCCCCCGTTAGTCTAATGGAGTTCATCGAGGCTATAGAGGAAAATTTAGGATTAAAAGCCGAAAAAAACTTTTTGCCTTTGCAACCAGGCGACGTGCCCGCAACATACGCAGATATCTCAGATTTGGCAAGAGATGTGGGATATGCGCCAAAAACCGGGGTAAAAGAGGGAATTAAAAACTTTATAGAGTGGTATAGAGGCTTTTATAAAGTATAAAAAGCATAAATTCAAAAAAGGATGGACAGATGCAATCAATCTTCAGAGAGTACGACATCAGGGGCATTTTTGAAAAAGAGCTAAACGAAAAAACGGTCAAAGCGATAGGCTTTTATCTAGGTAGCGCCGTAAAAGCAAGATGCGGCAAACAAAACAACGAAGCGTTCGTATCGATAGGATTTGACGCCAGAACCCACTCTCCAACCTTATTCGAGTGGCTCTCTCTCGGTTTTCTCTCTAGCGGCTGCAACGTCCTTAATATGGGAATGGTAACCACGGGCATAAACTACTTTACGAACTTTTTTGAATGGGAAGTAGGAGAGAAAAAAATAACTCCGTCCGCATCCGTCATGATAACCGGTTCCCACAACCCTCCGGAGTATAACGGCTTTAAAATCACGATAGATAAGGCTCCGTTTTTCGGCAAAGATATTGAAGAGCTGGGCAAAAATATAATAGCCGCAAACTCAGAATATACCCCTATTTCAAAAGAGACTAAGATATATACAATCTACGCCAAAAAAGCATACATAGATTATCTGGTAAAAGAGTTTTCGCATCTTAAAGGAATGAGCACAAAGGTTGCCATAGACTGCGGCAACGGCGTAGCGGGACTCTCTATCATAGAGATACTCTCAAAACTTAATATAAACTTCAAATCCATATACGAAAACCCGGACGGGACTTTCCCGAACCACCACCCGGATCCTAGCGAAGAGCATAATCTGGAGGATTTGAAAGAGCTAATGCACAAAGAGGGGTTTGAGCTAGGGTTTGCTTTTGACGGAGATGCCGATAGGATAGCCGTACTGACCGATAGATACAACATCAAAGGCGACCAACTAGCGCTCATATTTGCGCGCGATATGGCCAAAGAGGGCAAAAGACCTACCGTAATAGGCGAAGTCAAATGCTCAAAAGTAATGTACGACGAAATAGATAAAATCGGCACGTCGATCATGTATAAAACGGGGCATAGTAATCTAAAAGTGAAACTGCGAGAAACAGGGGCCGACTTCGCCGCAGAGGTGAGCGGGCATATGTTCTTTAACGACAAATGGTTCGGTTTTGACGATGCGGTATATGTGGCGATGAGGGTGCTTGAACTTATAAAGCACGGCGTAGATCTGGATAAAGAGATGGACAAAATGCCAAAACTATTCTCTACAGACGAGATAAAAGTCAAGGTAAGCGAAGAAACCAAGTTTCAAATCATCAACAAAATAAAAGAGGCGCTCAAAAATCCGCCTTCGTATCTGCCGCAAATAACGGGGATAGTCGACATAGACGGAGTTAGAGTTAGTTTTAATGAGGGGTGGGGACTCATTCGCGCCTCCAATACGACACCTGTGCTAGTCACCAGATTTGAAGCGACAAGCCCCGAGATGCTAGAAACATACAAAAACAGCCTAAACCGGTTAATAGAGGAATCAAAACTTTGATGATGCAAACCATGACAATAAAATCGCCTCTCGATATGCACCTACACTTAAGGGACGGAGATATGCTACGCCTTGTGGCGCCTTATTCCGCCGAAGAGTTCGCCGGGGGAGTCATAATGCCAAACATCGCCCCTCCGATTACTACGATGGAGGCTCTCCACTCTTACCGCAAAAGAATACTGCAAGCATGTGGCGAAAATCTATTTTTGCCATACATGACGATGTTTCTAAAAAACTACGACGACGCATTTTTGGAGGAGGCGGCGGCTCACGTAATAGCGATGAAGCTATACCCGGCAGGCGTCACAACTAATTCCGAAGAGGGGGCGAAAAACATAGACTCTCTGGAGCCGCAGCTAAAAGCGATGGAGGCACTTAATATTCCACTCTCAATACATGCCGAAACGCATAGCCACAATCTATTTTTAAGAGAGCAAAACTTCTTGCCTATTTTGGAGTATATAGCAAAGAAGTTCCCGAACTTAAAAATCATATTTGAGCATATAAGTAGCAAAGAGGGGCTAAAACTGGTCGCAGACTATGAAAATATCTATGCGACTATTACCTTACACCATATGACGCTAACGGTAGACGACCTAATGGGCGAAAAGATGAATCCGCACCTTTTTTGCAAGCCGGTAGTAAAAACCGAAGCTGATAGAGACGCTGTACTCGAAGTAGCCCTAAATGCAAATCCAAAAGTGATGTTCGGCTCGGATAGTGCGCCACATTCAAAAGAAGCCAAAGAGAGCGCTCTAGCGTCTGCGGGAATATTTAGCGCCCCGGCGCTACTTCCAAAGCTGGCAGAGATATTCGAAAAACACGGCAAACTAGAAAACCTACAAAAATTCGTCTCCGATAACGCTCGGGCTATATACGGCATCTGTCCGCCTGAAAAACTGGTGCTTTTGGACAAATCCGAATATAGGGTGCCGGCAACTTGCAAAAACCAAAAAGCCGAAGTCGTGCCGCTATTTGCCGGTGAGAGATGTAGCTGGAGGGTTTTAGGCGTTGAGTAAAATCCTATTCGTAGAGGATGATCTGCTTTTTAGAGAGAGTACGGTCGAACTACTTGAGCTGGAAGGTTTCAAAGTAAGGGAGGCGGCAAGCTACGAAGAGGCGATAGAAGTAGGTTTTGGCGAGCTGTTTGACCTTTATCTGCTTGATATAAACCTAGGCCAAAAAAGCGGAATCGAGCTCTTAAAAGAACTCAGAGCGTTTGGCGACAACAGGCCGGTAATCATGCTGACAAGCCACAAATCTCCCGAGGTTGCCGTAGAGTGTTTCGAAGGCGGCTCAGATGACTTCATACGAAAACCTTGCGCGCCGGAAGAGCTGATAGCTAGAATAAAATCAAAACTGAGAGACTCATTCGGACAAAAATCAAAAACGATTCCTTTAAGAAACAACCTCTCTTTTGATCTCGACAAAAAAAAGCTACTCGGCGCTGAGGGGGAGATAGACCTTAGCCAAAAAGAGCTAGAGCTACTCACCCTTTTTGTAAAATACAAAAATAGCACGGTCACGCTAGAAACGATAGAAAGAGAGCTGTGGCCGGCAAGTAAAGAGCCAAGCTACGGCAGTATCAGGGTCTACGTCAACTCCCTAAAAAAGATTCTGGGTGCGGAGTCGATCGTAAATATCAAAGGCATCGGCTACCGTCTTGAGGATTAAAAAAGAACTGCTCCTTTTCTCCGTCGGAATTATCGGCATCAATAGCTTTTTGTTCGGATTTGCCGTCTTCATCCTTTCAAGAACAAAGGGCATCGGCGACTTCGAGTACGCCATCATCGCTACTCTGTTTTTGCTTACCACGACGGCTTCGATATACCTAGCACATAGTCTTACCGAGCTCTTTTATGCGCCTATCAAAAACTTCAGGCTTCTAATAGAAGATACGATGCATGAGATAAATACTCCGGTAGCCACTATAAAAACCAATACTTCAATGCTCAAAAAAACGGCGGATGAGGCGGAGCTAAAAAAACTCTCCAGAATAGAGCTCGCTTGCTCAAAACTTCTAGATTTGTACGAAAATCTAGAATATTTCGCAAAAAAAGAGGCCAAACTAAATCAAAAAACGGTTTTTGACGCAAAGGAAGCAATAGAAGCGGAAATAGCGTTAATAGAAGACGCTTTTTTAAAAAAAGGGGTTACTCTTTCGGCCAAACTCGAAAGCAGGAACCTTTTTATAGACAAAAAAGGGTTTTCGCTGGCTCTGGCAAATCTTCTCTCAAACGCTCTCAAATTTACTAAGTCCGGGGCGGTAGAGATAACCTTTCAAGATGGCGTCTTAAATGTAAAAGATAGCGGCTGCGGAATAGCAGAAGATGAACTTATAAAAATTTTTGACAGATATTACCAAGAGAGCGGCTCCGACTCTGGACGTGGAATAGGACTATTTTTGGTCAAAGAGTTTTGCGATGAAAACGGCGTAGAGCTCTTCATTCGCTCCGAAGTCGGGAGCGGCAGTGAATTTACGCTTGACTTTGGTAAAATTCGCAAAAAATTTTAGGAAACGATAAAAATGGTAGTAACAAGATTTGCCCCCTCTCCTACGGGCTTTTTGCATATCGGAGGCCTCAGAACAGCGCTATTTAACTGGCTTTGGGCTAGAAAAAACAACGGAAAATTCCTCCTTAGAATAGAAGATACCGATCTCAGTAGAAACTCCGAAGAAGCACTAAAGGCGATACTTGAAGCGTTTGAGTGGGTGGGACTAAACTATGACGGCGAAGTGACATATCAGTCAAAAAGATTTGATATTTACAAAGAGTACGTCAAAAAGCTGCTAGATGAGGGCAAAGCATACTACTGCTACATGACAAAAGAGGAGCTTGACGCCCTCAGAGAAGAGCAACAAGCCGCAGGAGAGCAGCCAAGATATGACGGCAGATACAGAGACGGCAAGCTACCTCCAAGAGATGGCGTAGAGCCGGTAGTGCGTATCAAAGCCCCGCTGGATGGGGTGATAGAGTTTGATGACGGTGTAAAGGGTAAACTTAGCTTTGGAGCAAAAGAGCTAGACGACTTCATCATTGCCCGTTCCGACGGTACGCCTACATACAACTTCGTAGTCGTAATAGACGACGCTCTTATGGGTGTGACCGAGGTCATCAGGGGCGACGACCACACTAGCAACACGCCAAAACAGATAGTGCTATACGAAGCACTGGGCTTTAAGGCGCCAAAATTCTACCATGTGCCGATGATACTGGGAGAGGGTGGCAAAAAACTATCAAAAAGAGACGGCGCTGCGGATGTAATGGAATACAAGACGCTTGGTTATCTACCGCAGGCTCTTCTAAACTTCCTTGTTAGGCTCGGCTGGTCTCACGGCGACCAAGAACTATTCAGTATGGATGAGATGCTAAGCCTCTTTGACCCAAGCAATATCAACAAATCGGCAAGCCAATACAATCTAGAGAAACTAAACTGGATAAACGGCGAATACCTAAAGAAAACGCCTACCGGAGAACTAAAAACATTGCTAAAAGAGTTTGGGTGCGATAGTTTCGGTCAAAACGAAGAGTTGCTGTTCAAAAATGCTCTCGAGAGAGCCAAAACGCTTGTCGATTTGGCCGCCACGATAAACTCTATGACAAAAGCGCCGAGTAGCTATGACGAAGCGGCCGTGGCAAAAAATATCAACGATGAGGCAAAAGAGATATTAAGAGCGTTCGCCGATACGCTAAAAGGCTCAAACGCAAAAGACGAGCATGAGTTTAAGAGCGTAGTGGATCAATTTTTGGCGGTTCATGGGCTCAAAATGCCGCGCCTTGGGATGCCGCTTCGTATAGCCCTTACCGGCTCCACGCAAAGCCCTTCGATTAACGAACTTCTGGCGATAGTCGGCAAAGAAGAGAGCATAAAAAGAATCGAAAAGTTTTTGTCAAAATAGTAACTTCTGCGTAATTTTTTTTGGATACAATCTAGAAAATCCAAAAGAATAGGCAAAAGATGCAAGAGTGTATTTTGACTCTTTTTTTGCTTCCTTTTTTAGCGGGGGCGGCGGCTTTTTTGCTGCCCCGTTTTGCGCCAATCGTAGCGCTCATAAGCTCCGCTCTACTTATAGCGGCGTCTACTCTTTCGTACATATACTATAATGTAAGGATACAGGTAGAGGCGTCGCTCCTAAACACCCCTTTTCTAATCGCAGATTTCCTGCTTCTATCGTATTTCGTCTACATAGGCTTCAAAAACCAAAACAAAAAGATAATTTTTTTATCCCTCTTGCAAGCCGCCGTTTTGTTCGCAATGGAGGGTTTTGAGGTAAAAAGCCAAGACGACATAGTCGTAGATAGACTTTCCATCTTTATGTTTTTACTTATCAACATAGTCGGCTCGATCATAGTCGTATACGCTATTAGATACATAAGAGACGAAACTTCAGACATAAAGGCGCAAGCAAAATTTTTAGCGATTTTGATAGCCTTTTTAGGCGTTATGAACCTACTTGTATCTGCCGATAACATCAAATGGCTATTTCTGTTTTTCGAGCTTACGACGTTAGCTAGTTTCTGGCTTATAGGCTTTAGAGATAATAAGGAGTCAAAAGAGAATGCGATAACGGCTCTTTGGATGAATCAAATAGGCGGAGCAGCTCTTCTTTTTGCCGCATTTATCGCAAAAGCGCAGCTTCATACTCTCTATATCTCGGAGATTTTGGTTCACGGCGGTACATATTTGATGGCGATATGCGCTTTTATCTCGATTGCAGCAATGATAAAAGGGGCGCAGATGCCGTTTTCGAACTGGCTACTAGGGGCGATGGTAGCTCCCACCCCGGTTAGCGCAATACTCCATTCATCCACGATGGTAAAAATAGCGCCGTATCTCATACTCAAAATATCGCCCGCTATTGCCGGCACGCTAATCGGAGGACTAATCTCACTTGTTGGGGCGATCTCTTTTTTGGCATCGGCAGCTTTGGCGCTTAGGGAGGATAGTTTCAAAAAGATACTCGCCTACTCCACTATTTCGCTCCTTGGGCTCATGATACTCACCGCATCTTTAGGAACACCGCTAACGGTGGTAGCATGTTTGCTTCTTATCATATTCCACGGAGTATCCAAAGCGATGCTCTTTATGTGCGCCGGAATACTTGAAAAACGCCATCACGTAAAAAGTATAGAAAGCATAGAGGGGCTGATCGGACAAGCGCCTATTCTGACGTCACTAATAACGCTCGGGTTTTTGTCCATTGCGCTGCCGCCGTTTGGCGTATTTTTTGCCAAGTGGCTAGCATATGAAGGCGCAACATCCGCAGCGGGAGTGTTTACGGCTCTACTGATACTATTTATAGCAGTAGGAAGCGTAGCCTTAACGCTACTCTATTTTAAGACGGTGGGAAGATTTGTAGCTAGTAGCAAGGAGAGTAAGTCCGATGAGGATATTTCATACCTTTTGGCACCCTTAACGCTTGGTCTGTTTTTACTCGTCTTTGCGCTCTTTGTCTCAGAGGCGCTGGGAAGCTTTTTTAAGAGCAATGCGGAGTTTGTTACCGGTAGGATAGTTGTGCTAGATGGGGGATTTTTCGGAATCGTTATGCCTTTTGGCATACTAGAGTTTTGGCATATTTTGGCGGCGCTTATTTTGCTAGGAGTTATACCGATGCTGGCGTCTCGCATAAAAATAAAAGGCGTAGATATAGCAAAACCTTACAGCTGCGGCGAAAAGATAGAGACAAACGCCTACTCTTTTTATTTTGAACCGGCAAAAAAA
>JAEMQC010000060.1 GCA_022758985.1 Campylobacteraceae bacterium | reverse complement strand
CATAAGGCTAAGGGCGGGTTTTGGAGCTAGTAGAGGAATTTTTTGAGCTTGAAAATTTTAAGGAAGTAAAGCTTTTATGCGTCGAAGATGAGCCAGACGTGGCGGAGTGGTTTTTAAGACACTTTTCCAAGATGATACCAAATGTTTTGATGGCGAACGACGGCAAAGAAGCGTTGGAGATTTTCAAAAAAGAGTCGCCCGATATAGTTATAACCGACATCATTATGCCATCTATGAACGGGCTTGAACTCGCAAAAAAGATAAAAGAGATATCGCCTAAGACAAAAATAATAGTCGTGACGGCCTACGGCAGCAGTGAATATCTCATGGAGGCTATTGAAATAGGGGTCGATAGATTCTTGACTAAACCCATCTCTTTGGAGAGGCTCGATAAATCTTTTTTTACATGCGCAAAAGCCGTTGCGATGGAAAAAGAGCTTGCCAGAAAAAAAGCCGAAATCAACAAAATAGAGAGTATAGACTCTCTTACGTTGTTACCAAACAGAAAAAAACTTATCGAGATTATAGAGCTTTGCGACGCCCCGGCGCTAGCTATATTAAACGTGGATTCGTTTAAGGAGATAAACGATTTCTACGGGTACAAGGTCGGCGACGTGATCCTTGCGCAAATAGGTAAAAAGCTATCGGATATAGCATCCGAGGACGGCTACGAGGTATTTAAGCTATCTGCGGACGAGTATGCCGTTTTTAAAGAGTCGTCTTGCAAAGACGAATTTAGCGGCTATATAGAAAAGCTGATAGAGAAGATGGATTTACAAACCTTTAATTATGACGAAAACGATATAACCATTTCGTTTACCGCCGGTATCGCACTGGGTAAAACATCTCTTTTGTCAAAGGCCGATATGGCGCTAAAAGAGGCCAAACGCTCAAAAAAGAGTTTTGTCGTATATGAAGAGAGCCTCAAAGTTATGGAGATATATTCACATAATCTAACATGGAGCAAAAAGCTACGAAGCGCTATTAAAGAGGATAGGATAATCTCTTATTTTCAGCCTATCGTAGATAATCAGACGCTAGAGATCAAAAAGTATGAGTGTCTTGCCAGAATGATAGATGGAGTCGGAAATAGTATTTCGCCTCAATATTTTCTTGATATATCCAAAAAAAATAGGCTTTATCCGAAGATAACAAAAAAAATACTGGATATGGCTTTTGAGATGTTTGCGGACAAACGTTGCGAATTTTCTATAAATCTATGCGTAGAGGATATGTTGGATCATGCCACTAGGTCTTATATATATTCAAAGCTTGAGGATTATGTCGACAGAGCAAAGGTCTCTTTTGAGATAGTCGAATCCGAGAGGATAGAGGACTATGCTGCGGTCAAAGATTTTATAGCTATAGTCAAAAAACTCGGCGGCAAGATAGCGATAGACGATTTTGGAAGCGGATACTCCAACTTCGAGCATATATTGCGCCTAAACGTCGACTACATCAAAATAGACGCCTCGATGATAAAAAATATCGACAACGATAAAAACTCCGAAATTATCGTCGATACGATAGTGGGATTTGCGAAAAAGCTCGGCATAAAAACTATAGCGGAGTACGTGCACTCAGAGGGTGTTTTCAACAAAGTAAGGGAGCTTGGCGTCGACATGTCGCAAGGTTTTTACTTTTCGGCTCCAGTAAAAGAGATAATGGAATAAAACTCATGAGAAGATATGGTTTGTCGACTGTGCTTAGTGCGGCGAGCTGTATTATCGGAAAGATAAAGCCTTTTTGCGAGATAGACGATTTGACCGGCGTTTTAAATCTAAGGGCTTTGAGGAGCGACCTTTTGCATGTTGGCAACGTAGCAATGGCTCTTATCAATATAAACAGTTTTTCTACTATAAACAATGCTTACGGGGCGGAGTCTGGCGATCTTTTGTTGAAGAATTTTTGCAACATTATTTTCAAAAATATTCCAGATAATGCGACTGTTTACCGCTGTTACGGCGATGAGTTCGCCATAGTGTTTAAGACTGACTCTATTTTGCAAGCAGAAGAGTTTGCAAAGCAAATCGATAGTTGCCTCTCTTTTTTGGCAATAAAAATAGGTGACATAGAGCTAAAAATATCAGTATCTATTGGCATCGCTTACGGAAGCAAAGAAGAGCTATTAAAAATGGCGTCCATTGCCCTCATGGAGGCTAGAATATCAAAAAAAGTTTTTAGCAGATATGTAGAGGGCAGCGAACTAGAGAGAAAGATACAAAAAATATTTTATTGGCAATCAAGACTAAAAGATGCTTTGATAGATGGGCATCTTACGCTTTTTTATCAACCGCTTTTAAATAACCATAGCGGCAAAATAGATAAGTTTGAGTCGCTTATACGCCTTAGGCATGACGGCAATATTGTTTTGCCATTTGAGTTTTTGGATGCGGCCAGAGAGGGTGGCTTGCTAAGCTCCGTCACTAGGGTTATAATAGCGGAGTCGTTTAGAAATTTTTCAAAAAACGATTACTCCTTTTCAGTTAATATAACAGAACAAGATTTGCAAGATTCGAATTTTATTGATTTTATTGAAAAAAAACTAGAATTAAACAATATAGATCCGAGTAGGGTTTATTTTGAGCTTTTAGAGGGTATTAGCGCTGATGTTGCCCATAACTCTTTAGAGACGCTAAAGCAGATCAAAAAAATGGGCTGCAAATTGTCGGTTGACGATTTTGGGACTGAGCATTCAAACTTCAGAAGACTATTGGAGCTTGAGGTTGATTTGATTAAAATAGACGGTAGCTTCATAAAAAATCTGGATAAATGCGATATTAGTCGCAAAATAGTAAGAAGCGTGATAAGTTTTTCAAGAAGTATAGGGGCTATGACCGCTGCGGAATTCGTACACTCCAAAGAGATACAAAATATAGTGCTTGATATGGGCGTGGATTATTCACAAGGGTATTATATCGGCATACCTACCTCGAAAGTGGAAATAAAATTGGATGAGGCTTTTATATGAAGGCGCTAATAGCAGAAGATAGTCAAATAATGCGCAAGATAGTGAAGACAAATCTATCTAGACTATCAATAAACACTATATACGAAGCTGCTGATGGAGAGAGTGCATACGCTATACTTAGCGCAAATCCAGATATAGACTTAGTATTTACCGATCTAAATATGCCGCTTATGAACGGTTTGGATTTTTGTAAAAAGATCAGGTTACAGCCGCGCTTTGAGAGTGTTAGAATTATCGTGATATCGGAACACTTAAGCGAAACGGTCAAAGAGTCTTTTTCACAGCTAGGCATAAACAGCTTTATTCCTAAGCCATTCGATTTAAAAGAGTTTAATAATGTCGTCAAGCCGATCGTCGATGCGGTAAAAAACGGAGTTCATCCCGGCGGCGTAGATTTGGCAAAAGACGAATTTATAAAAAAGATAAAAGAAGAAGATCCGATGATCTCTTTGAGCCCTGAGGAGCTAACTATCAACTTCAACAAACTAAGCGTAAAGGTTCCTGTCGATAAGCTGCTGGAAGTCGGCAAGATAGAGAGCGACGAGGAAAAGACCGATTATGTCGAACTTAAAGACAAGTGAGAGCGTTGATTTTAGCATTCTAGTCGTCGACGACACTCCTTTTATAGTCGAGGCATTAAAGACTTTCCTGTCAAGTTTTTCGGCCGATGTTTTGGAGGCCGCCAATGGGAAAGAGGGGCTTGAGATATACAAAAAAAGGCGCCCCGCATTCGTAATAACCGATATTGTAATGCCTGTTATGAACGGGCTAGAGATGTCTAAAGAGATTAAGAAAATAGACAAAAACGCCTTTATAGTACTTACTACTGCGCTTGAAGATAGTGATAAGCTGGTGGAGGCGATAGAAATTTCCATAGATAAATATCTTCCAAAACCTATTGACCTTAAAAGACTCGAAAAAATTTTGCTTGAGTTTGCGGAGGTGCTGGCAACAAAGAACGCTGCAAATAAAAATAGAAAGCTACTAGAAGAGTACAAAAAGGCGCTAGACTCCGCCGCTATCCTTACGATTACTGATCCTGACGGCATCATAAAATATGTCAATGATGAGTTTGTGCATACTACCGGTTTTTCAAAAGAAGAGGCAATCGGAAACTCCCACTCCATAATTAGGCACCCTGAAACCCCGAAGGGGCTCTTTAGGGCGATGTGGCACGATATTAAAAACAAAAAGATATGGAAAGGTGTAATCGAGAATAAAACAAAAGATGGCGAGAGCTTTTTTGTCGACAATACGATAGTGCCCATACTCGGCGTGGACGGAGAGATAGTAGAGTATATTGGTATATCGTTTGATATAACCGGCATCAGAGATATGAGCCATAGAAACCTTCAGTCCATATTTGATGCAGATGAGTCGCTCATCATTGTTACTGACGACAGATTTGAAATTACCATAGCCAATAAGGCGATGCTAAAAATGTTGGAAGTAGAAAGCATGTCCGAGTTTTATAAGAACGGTGGGGCGATATATGATAGGTTTTTGTTGCGTGATGGCTTTTTGAGTAAAGACGACCTGGTCGGATCCGGCCATAAAGATAGATATAAAAAATTCAAAAAGCTGTTAACGGACGGAGACAAGCGACATAGGAAAGTGGCTATGCTGACCCCGAGCGGAGAAGAGCGTTACTATGCGGTTAGAGTTAGCACTATTAGCGACAAGATGATTCATAATAGACACTATAATATTTTTAGCTTCGTGGATATAACGGAGCTTGAGTTTATGCGTCAGCAGCAAATAGACAACATCAAGCTAAGTTCCATCGGAAAACTGGCAGCCGGGATAACGCACGAGATAAATACCCCGCTCACTTACATAAAAGGCAATCTAGAGATACTCAAAATGGATTTAAAGAGTAGCTGCGCAAGCGATCTAAAAGATGAGTTTATATCTTATTGCGAAGCTATGGAGGATGGGATAAAGCGTATGTCCAGCATAGTCGAGTCGATGCGCGAGATTGCTGGCGTAAGCAGAGATGAGAAGATGCCTATAAACGTCTATACGACGATAGTTTACTCTCTTAGAATGGTTTATAACAGAGCCAAACAGATATGTAACATAAGAGTAAACGGTAGGCCGTTTGATATGTTGCTTGATAAAGACGGCGAGCGGATAATGATGATGGCTGCTCCTCAGAGGCTGGAGCAGGTCTGGATAATTATTTTGAATAATGCGCTGGACGAGTTTAATAAATCAAAATTGGCTTTTAATGACCGTTTTATAGATATTGAAGTTTTAGAAAAGTTGGATACAATAAATGTAACTATCAAAGATAACGCAGGCGGCATAGAAGATTCGATACTTCCCCATATATTTGAGATTTTTAAAAGCTCGAAGCCGCAAAGCGGCATGGGTGTCGGTCTAAATATAGCAAAAACCATAGTCGAAGACCATAATGGAACTATATCTGCCGCTAATAATAGTGAAGGTGCCGTTTTCGAGATTGTTTTTAAGAAAAATGAGGAGTCCTAAATGTTTTTTTCGTCCAAAGCCGATTGCGAAAAATACGAACAAGAGATAAAGTCTCTAAAAAAAGAGCTTGAGTATTATAAAGAACTTGCCGGATTTAGCGTGGATGAAGGCATTTTTGTTATAGATGATAATGCAAATATATTGTTTAAAAACGAGAATTGTCCCGAGTTTCCAAGCAAAATATCAAAGTTTAAAACCGAGCTGTTTGCGGGCGCAAAAAAGATAGAGGATGAGAGTTGTGAGGCGGACGTAAGGACCAAAAGACTCTTGGACGGTACACTACTTGTTGCGCTATCCAGAAGGGAAAACAACCTTAAAAACGACGACGAGCTGATAGCTATGCATCAGCAAAGTATTAAAAATGCCCTTGCAAATACGCAAAAAGCTTTCGTCGATATGCTCTCCAAGTTTGATACGATGATAGTCCAGTCCAAAGAGACGGCTGAGAGCTCTGCGGAGGGGATGGAGATACTGGAAAACATAGTAGGCAGCATGGATAAGCTCTTTACGCTTATGAGCGAAGCAAATACCATGATGAACTCTCTTGTAGATAGAAGCAATGAAATCTCCAGCGTTATTATGCTCATCAAAGATATAGCGGAGCAGACAAATCTGCTTGCTCTAAATGCGGCGATAGAAGCGGCCAGAGCCGGCGAGCAGGGCAGGGGATTTGCCGTTGTTGCAAGCGAGGTTGGCAAGCTGGCAGAGAAGACGCAAAAAGCGACAAAAGAGATAGCTATCGTAGTACAGACCATGCAGCAAGAGATCAGCGATACGCAAAGAGGCACCGAGGAGATTGGCGAGATAGTCGGCGTAACGAAAGGGCATGTAGATAGCTTCTCCGAAAAGCTAGATGTGTTCCAAAAAAATGCGTCAAGAGCCGTATTTGAGACGCTCGATATATCAAACCACGTTTTCGTAAACCTCGCAAAAATAGACCACGTTATCTACAAAAATAATCTATATGCGTATCTGTTTGGCCAATCTACAGAGTTTAACAAGGTTGATCACCATAGCTGCCGTCTTGGTAAGTGGTATGAAGAGGGCGTCGGCAAAAAACAGTTCGGAGATATGCCAAGCTACTCAAAACTAGAAAAACCTCACTCTATCGTGCATACATATGCAAATGAGCTTGCTCAAAAATGTGGAGGAGGCAAAACAATAGCCTGCAGCAAAAAAGAGGTCGAAGAAAAAGTGCATGCGATTGAGAGCGCCAGCGTAAATGTTGGCGAAGCGCTAGACGCTATCGTTGCGGAAAAAACCGCACAGCTTATGAAAATGGCCATCAAAGAACTTTTTGAAGAGGGTAAAAAATGATAAAGCTAATGATTGTTGACGATGAAGCTCAAATAACTTCGATGCTGCAAAAATGGTTTTCAAAGAGTAGGGATTTTTCTGTTACTACTTACAACAATCCAGAAATAGCTCTCTCTAGTTTTTCAAACGTTAAACCAGATGTAGTGCTTCTCGATATTATGATGCCTCAGATGGACGGTATAGCCGTTTTGGAGAAAATCAAGAGCATGGAGCCGGATGCGCTAGTGATAATGATGACGGCTTATTCGACGCTGGATAGAGTACTTTCAAGCCATAGGCAAGGTGCGGAGAGTTATATACTAAAGCCTTTTGAAAGCCTTAGCGCCGTAGAAGAAAAAGTCAGAGCAGCATACGACAAAAAGGCCAAAAAATAGCCGTTTTCTTCTCAAGACTATCTCTTTTGCTCTGGTTGGCGCTCATGTTTGCAGGATGCGCCAATACAGAACCCCAAATATCAAGACCTATCTTCGTATCCATAACCTCAAAGAGCGTCAAATTTGCCGACATGGGATTTTTAAACGAATTTGACGACAAAAAAACAATGGAAGTCTACTCGCTTGGCGTTCCAGTTTTTAGAATCGACTTTGACGATTATGTGTGTATTAACTCTGACTGCATAAAAAGCGAGACTTTCATAAGAGAATATGTCTCAAGAGAGCTCTACGGGAGCCTCTTTAGCGATATTCTAAGCCGAAAACCGCTAAAAATAGACTCAAAAATAACCGAAACCGCTACCGGTTTTATCCAGGAAGCGACTGAGCGCTATTATGATATCACTTATAAAGTAGACGCAAAAAGCGCAAGTTTTATTGAAAGAAATAGCGGTTTCAAATTTTCTGTAAGGTTTCTGGATGGCAACTAAAAAAATGGTGGGTGCACACGTCAGTATTTCCGGCGGGGTGTTTAACGCTCCGCTGAATGCAAAAGCTATAGGCGCAAACGCATTTGCGATGTTTTTGAAAAACCAAAGACAATGGAGCGCAAAAGAGTATGACGATAAGACGATAGACGCATTTAGGGCAAATATGAAGGAGTGCGGTTTTGCTTCTGAGGCCGTTTTGCCACATGACGGATATTTGATAAATCTGGGTTCTCCGGATAGCGAGTCTAGAGAAAAATCGATGGATGCTTTTTTGGATGAGGCCAGACGCACTGAAGAGCTGGGGCTGAAGCTGTTAAACTTTCATCCGGGAAGTCACCTTAGGAAAATCTCCGAAGAAGAGTGTCTGAAACTCATAGCGGAGGCGATGAACGAGACGATAGCAAAAACAAAAGAGGTCGTGCTGGTTATAGAAAATACAGCCGGACAGGGAAGTAATCTTGGATACCGCTTCGAGCATCTTGCAAGGCTTATAGAGCTAACAAACGACAAAAGCAGAGTCGGCGTATGTCTGGATACGTGCCATATGTTTGCCTCCGGCTATGAGCTAAGAGATAAGGATGGTTTTGAGAGGACGTTTGCCGAGTTCGATAGTATAGTAGGATTTTCATATCTTAGAGGAATGCATATTAATGACTCGAAAGGCGGTATCGGCTCAAAACTTGACAGGCACGATAACTTGGGAGAGGGTGCGATAGGCATGGAGTGCTTTAGATTTATTATGTCCGATTCGCGTTTTGATAATATTCCGCTCATTCTCGAGACGCCAAACGAAGATATGTGGCCCCAAGAGATAAAACTTCTCAGGTCTTTTGAAGGAAATTGATATGGTTTTGATGATAGATAATTATGATAGTTTCACCTATAACGTAGTTCAGTACTTTAAAGAGCTCGGCGCAGATTTGAAGGTAATCAGAAACGACGAGATGAGCGTGGAGGAGATAGAGGCGCTACATCCAGAGAAGATAATTATCTCTCCGGGGCCTTCGACGCCAAACGAAGCGGGAGTTAGCCTTGAGGTTATAAGAGGGCTTGGAGATAGGATACCTATTTTGGGAATATGTCTAGGTCATCAGGCGATAGGGCAAGCTTTCGGCGCAAAAGTAGAGAGAGCCGGGAATATGATGCACGGTAAAACTTCAAAAATGCAAATCGCCAAAGAGTCGCCGATATTCAAAGATATTCCAAAAGAGTTTACGGCCACCAGATACCACTCTCTTATCGTAAACAAAGAGAGCGTCCCATCTTGCATCATTCCAACGGCATTTAGCGCCGATGACGGCGAGATAATGGCGCTAGAGGTTGAAGGCAAGCCAATATATGGCGTACAGTTTCACCCTGAGTCTATACTCTCGGAGTACGGCCACAAGATATTCGAAAACTTCCTCAAACTATAATGAGCCAAGGCAGGCTGCCCCTTTAAGCGGCTTTTTGTAAAATCTTAAAATGATTAAATTACTCGGCGAAAAGAGCGTTTTTGCAGCTTTTTTATTTTGCTACTGCCTTCTTATACTCATATACCCAAATTATCTATCTATTAGCTACTACGAAGCGACTATTTTTTACTTCGATAGCGGCTATCTGGGCATTATAGTTAGACTCTTTTGCTCGATTTTTGGACAAAACGACTATGGACTAAGAAGCTTTTTTATCTTCACTTTCTTTGCTTCTTTGATTTTGTTTTATAGGGTAAGCCTTGATGTGGTGAAACGTATCGAGGACGCTAGGCTCGCCACAATACTTTTTTGTCTTTTGCCAGCCTCGGGGCTTTCGGCGCTTTTGGTGATGAAATCTTCCGTCGTAATTTTCATGACGCTTCTGTTTATCTATCTGCACAAAAGGGGCAGAAGCTGGCTATCGTTCGCCGTTTTGGCCTTATCTTCCGTACTAGATGGCGCTTTTGCGATACTGTTTTTGTCGCTTATCTTTTATGCCGTGCACAAAAAGGATAATTGGCTAATCATAGTAAGCATAGCGCTTTTTGGTATCTCCATGACGATTTTTGGATTTGATACCGGCGGTAAGCCGCAAAGCTTTTTTCTTGATACGCTTGGGATTTATCTGCTTATATTCTCTCCGTTTTTGTTTTTCTACTTTGTATTTGCGATATATAAGATAAAGCCCGAAGATAGACCTATAGGGTGGTATATATCGTTTTGGGCTCTTGTCTTTTCGCTGATTCTATCTTTTAGGCAAAAAATAATGCTTTATGATTTTGCGCCTTTTGTCGTTTTGGCCATTCCGTTTATGGTTAGAACGTTTTTTGCATCATACAGGATTAGAATTGGTAAAAACAAAAGAGTCTACAAAATCGGTTTTATAGTTTTAGTCTCATCCTTATTTCTTAGTTTTCTCATATCCTTTTTCAATAGACCGCTTTATATGCTGATAGACGATAAGAGTAAGCACTTTGCATACAAATACCATGTTGCAAAAGAGCTAGCTTTAAAGCTAAAAAGTATCGGCGCTACCGAATGTACGGTACTAGATCAGGAGATGGCTCTTCGGCTAAGATTTTATGGAATCAATAGAGGTAGCGATTATATAGTTGGTCAAAAACCGCTCAAAAATAGCAAAAAAGTTTCAATAGTATACAGTAATAGTAAAGTAGCAGACTTTTATGTTACTAAAGTAAACACGTTCTAATTCTATATAGCCTCATTTTGTCCTCTTTAAATTTTTTATTTATTAAAAATGTTACAATTTGATAAATTACGAAGAGGAGAGGTCTATGGCGCAAAGAGCTATTAGAGAGTATGACGGCAAAGCGCTGTTCGCCAAAGTATGGGACAAATATTTTACCGGTTTTAAATACGGTTTTGAGTCTGTTTTGGTAACAAGCGGCGCAGAACTAAAAGCTAAAGCTAAAGAACCGGGCTATGAGTGGCTAAACAGTAAGCCGCTAGTTGCAAAACCGGACATGCTATTTGGTAAAAGAGGGAAAAACAATCTTGTTTTGTTCAAAGACCAAAAACCGGGCGATGTTACCCTTGACAAAGCGGCGTCTTGGATAGATGAAAAAAGAAAGGAAGAGACAAAGCTTCTTAGCGGACAACATGGAAAGCTTACTCACTTTATAGTTGAGCCTTTTACACCGCACTCTCAAGAAGAAGAGTATTACATCTCTGCTACGGTTGTCGGCGAAGACGACGTGCTTTATATGTCTGCTGAGGGCGGTATGGAAGTTGAAGAGGGCTGGGATGAAAAAGTCGTAGAAGTAGCTATTCCTATCACGATGTCTGATGCCGAAATGGAAGCAAAAGTTAGAGCTGCAATCCCTGCGGACATCAAAGACAAAAAATCATTCGGCGACTTTGCGGTAGCATTTTTCAAATTCTATAGAGACTTAAACTTTGCATACCTTGAAATCAACCCGATAGTTATGCAAGGCGACAGATGCGAACTTCTTGACCTTGTCGCGAGACTTGACGATACTGCCGGGTTTCTTATGAGAGAAATATGGGGCGATATCGAATATCCGACTGCGTTTGGTATGGAAGAGCTCTCTCCTGAAGAAAAAGCTATAGCGGAAGCCGACGCAAAATCTGGCGCATCACTAAAACTAACGGTTCTAAATCCAAAAGGTCGTATCTGGACTATGGTTGCAGGCGGCGGCGCATCGGTTGTGTATGCCGATACCATTGCAGACCTAAGTGGAAACGTAGAAGACCTTGCAAACTACGGCGAATACTCAGGCGGCCCTACGACTGGCGAGACCGAGTTTTACGCATCAACCGTGCTTGATTTGATGACAAGAGAAAAAGACCCGAAAGGCAGAGACAAGATTCTAATCATCGGCGGCGCAATTGCGAACTTTACCGATGTTGCAAAAACGTTTACCGGTATTATCCAAGCGTTTGAAAAATATGCGGATAAGATGAAAGCGGTAGGCACTAGAATCTACGTAAGAAGAGGCGGGCCTAACTACGAAAAAGGTCTAAAAGACATCAAAGAGGCCGCAGATAGGCTAGGGCTTTATATAGAAGTTTACGGACCTGAAACGCATGTAACAGACATCGTTAGAATGGCGCTAGAGAAGTAGGGGGAATAAGATGAGTGCACTATTTACAAAAGAAACACAAGCGATTTTTTGGAACAACAACAAAAGCGCAATTCAAAGAATGCTCGATTACGACTACGTAATCGGTAGAAAAACTCCATCAGTTGCAGCTATCGTAGCGCCTTCCACCGAGGACAAGTTTGACAAGTTCTTCTGGGGCGCTGACGAGATAATGATATCTCTATACAAAAACACCAAAGAAGCTGCGGCGGCCCATCCAAATGCCGATGTGCTTCTTAACTTCGCCTCTTTTAGAACGGCTTATGATGTTACTATGGAAGCGATTGAGATGGGCAAACAGTTTAGGACCATTATGGTAACGGCCGAGGGAATACCAGAGAGAATGGCAAGACGTATGAACCGAGCGGCACGTGATGCTGGCATTATTCTGATCGGACCTGCAACGGTCGGCGCTATTGTCCCTGGTGCGTTTAAAATAGCAAACGTCGGCGGAACTATCGAGAATATCATCAACTCAAAGCTTCACAGAGCCGGAAGTTGCGGACTTGTGACAAGATCAGGCGGTCTATTTAACGAACTTTCAAATATCATAGCTATCAATGCAGACGGTATTGCCGAGGGTGTTGCGATAGGCGGCGATAGATTTGTCGGAAGCGTATTTATAGATAACCTTCTTAGAATGGAGAGCAACCCTGCGGTCAAATACATGGTGCTCCTAGGCGAAGTGGGCGGCACGGAAGAGTACAAAGTCATTGAGGCGGTAAAAAGCGGCAAAATCAAAAAACCTATCATCGCATGGTGTATAGGCACGATAGCCAAACACTTTAGCTCCGGCGTACAGTTTGGTCATGCGGGCGCTAGCGCAAATGCGGACGCTGAAACTGCGGCAGCAAAGAACAAAGCTATGGCTGATGCGGGTATATATGTACCGGCAAGCTTTAACGACCTGCCTGCAAAAATCAAAGAGGTATATACAAAGCTAAGAAATGAAGGTGTAATAGGCGAGATAGAAGAGCCGGTACTAAACAAACTGCCATCTTCTAGAAAAGCGAAAAACTTTATTTGTACAATCTCCGACGATAGAGGCGATGAGGCTACTTATGCCGGTTATCCGATATCCAGCGTTGCTACGCCTGACACGGGCTTTAGCATCGGTGATGTTATGAGCCTTTTGTGGTTCAAAAAGAGATATCCAAAATGGGCTACAAACTTCATCGAAACAGTCGTCAAAACTGTTGCAGACCACGGCCCTGCGGTATCTGGTGCACACAATGCGAGAGTTACGGCAAGAGCGGGCAAAGATGTTATTAGCTCCGTTGTGACTGGTCTTCTTACTATCGGACCTAGATTTGGCGGCGCGATAGACGGTGCGGCAAAATATTTCAAATACGGCTATGATAACAACCTAACTCCGTCAGAGTTTATCGACTATATGAAAAAACAAGGGATTCCGATTCCTGGAATCGGACACAGAATTAAATCCGTTAGAAACCCTGACCTTAGGGTGTCGGGACTCAAAAAATATGTAAGCGAGCATTTCCCTGCTAGCCCGCTACTAGACTATGCGCTCGAGGTTGAAAAGCTAACGACCAGCAAAAAAGACAACCTGATTCTAAACGTCGACGGCACTATTGGCGTACTTATGATAGATATGTGGAGGGCGCTAGGCTACTCTGATGAAGAGATGGATGTATTCATCGAAGCGGGCGCTCTAAACGCATTCTTTGTACTAGGCAGATGTATAGGCTTCATCGGACACGTGCTTGACGAAAAACGTCTTGCAATGCCGATGTATAGACATCCGTGGGAAGATATTCTTTATGATGTCAAAAAGGCGGAAGATATTTAGTCTTTCGCTTTGTTTTCTCTCTCCGGGCGGATTGTCCTCTCCCTTTCCGCCCTTTAACTTCTTTTTTGTAAAATCAGTAAAATCTCACTAAGTAACGGTTCTGACGATGATAAAAAAAGCGTTTACCACCATTGAACTAATCTTTATCGTTATACTAATAGGTATTATGTCGGCCGTCGCCACATCGTATTTTAGAGATGATAAGCTGGCTCTTGCGACATACCAAGTCTTAGAACATATTAGGTACACACAACATTTAGCGCTTAGTGAGCATAAGTTTGATCCAAAAGATGCGAGGTTTGAAACCACGTCTGGATACGCACCTACTAATAAAGGAATGTATTATAGAGGTTGGTGGCAAATTAGATTTGTAAAGCAAACAAATGGAATTCCTGAAATTGTAGGTTATTCTGTCTATGC
>JAEMQC010000136.1:11971-14002 GCA_022758985.1 Campylobacteraceae bacterium | reverse complement strand
TTAAATATCGCTGCTGTTAAAGCTCCAGGATTTGGAGACAGAAGAAAAGCAATGCTTGAAGATATCGCAATCCTAACAGGCGGTCAAGTAATCAGCGAAGAGCTAGGTCAAAAAATAGAAGATGCTGAGCTAACTACTCTGGGTCAAGCGTCAAAAGTGATTATTGACAAAGACAATACGACTATCGTCGACGGTAAAGGCGACAAAGGTGCAGTTGAGGGCAGAATCAAACAAATCAAAGCTCAAATCGAGACTACGACAAGTGACTACGACAAAGAAAAACTGCAAGAGAGACTTGCAAAACTATCAGGCGGTATCGCCGTTATCAAAGTAGGCGCACCAACTGAGATGGAGATGAAAGAGAAAAAAGACAGAGTTGACGACGCATTGTCTGCTACAAAAGCGGCGGTTGAAGAGGGTATCGTAATTGGCGGTGGAGCAGCGCTTGTTAGAGCAGCAGCGGCAGCAAAAGTAGAGCTATGCGGAGATGAAAAACTGGGCGCAGACATTATTATGAAAGCTATCAAAGCTCCAATCAAACAAATCGCTGAAAATGCAGGATTTGACGGTGGCGTGGTAGTGAATGCAGTTGAGACTTCAAAAGACGCAAACATAGGCTTTAATGCTGCTAGCGGCGAATATGTAGATATGTTTACAGCGGGTATCATCGACCCTGTAAAAGTTGTGAGAGTGGCTCTCCAAAATGCTGTATCGGTATCTAGCCTACTCCTAACCACAGAGGCTACAATCTCTGAAATCAAAGAAGATAAACCTGCTATGCCTTCAATGCCAGGCGGCGGAATGGGCGGCATGGGAGATATGTACTAATAATTTCTCACTTCCGAAAGGCATCCCGCCTTTCGGGATTTTATTTGGCTCTTTTATACTCTCCGTCAAAACTTGACCTATCCGTACAAAACATCTGACAACCTCTGGATTTTATAACTACGCTTCCAACATTGGAAAAATCTAGCATTGCTACGCATATCCGTCACTGTCCGAGTTTTATCTGCTCCGTTATATAATTTAAGCAAAAATTAAAAAGATTTTTTGGGATATATAATGAAGATACTCTCAGGCATCCAACCCTCAGGCGAGCTACACATCGGCAATTACTTTGGAATGATAAAAAGGATGGTGGAAAACCAAGATAGGGGCGAACTATACGCCTTTATCGTAAACTACCACGCCATGACGAGCCTAAGTGACGGCAAAGCTCTTCGTGAAAACACTATGAATGCTGCTATAAATATGCTCTCTCTGGGTATCGACCCGAACAAAGCGATATTTTGGGTGCAATCCGATCTTCCGGAGGTGCTTGAGCTCTACTGGATACTATCGAACTTTACGCCGATGGGGCTTTTGGAGCGTGCGCACAGCTTCAAGGATAAGACGGCGAGAGGAATAGCCGCAAACCACGGGCTTTTCAGCTATCCGGTATTGATGGCGGCCGATATTTTGCTATTTAACGCCGATATCGTACCTGTCGGCAAAGATCAGATACAACACCTTGAGATGACGAGAGATATAGCGCAGAAGTTCAACAACAAGTATGGCGAGATATTCAAAATGCCGGAAGCTAGCATAGACGAAGAGGTAGCCGTAGTTTTAGGTCTTGACGGGCAAAAAATGAGCAAAAGTTACCAAAATACGATAGAGATATTTTGTGATGAAAAAACGCTCAAAAAAAGGGTAAACTCTATAGTTACTGACTCGACTCCGGTAGAAGACCCAAAAGACGCCGAAAAATGCAACGTATTTGCAATTTCAAAACTCTTTTACGACAAAGATGAGCTAGCTAGTCTTAAGGCTAGATACGAAAAAGGCGGAGAGGGATACGGAATATTCAAGAGCGAGTTAAAAGATAGGATATGGAGCTACTTTGAGCCGTACCGTGAAAAAAGGGAGTATTATCTAAATCACAAAGATGAAGTGAGGGATATACTAAAATCAGGCGCCGAGAGGGCGAGAGAGAGGGCTATGCCGATAATAGAAAAAGTTAGAACTGTTACGGGGATAATATAGATGTTT
>JAEMQC010000136.1:0-11871 GCA_022758985.1 Campylobacteraceae bacterium | reverse complement strand
ATGCTTGAAGTGATGAATAAACAATTTTGCGGCAAGCATAAATTTAAGATAATCGAAGAAGATAAAACAATAAGAATAGTTGAAGACGAGGAAAATTAGAAGATGTTGGACGTAAGAGCTTTGCAAAACAGTTTTGACGAAATTGCGGCAAAACTGTCAAAAAGAAACCTCGACAGGGAGCTATTAAACTCTCTTAGGGAGCTCGCTTTCGATACGAAAGAAACTAAAAAAAAGATGGAAGAGTGCCTAGCTCTTCAAAACGAGAAAAGCAGACTTTTCGGGCAATATAAAAAAGAGGGGAAAGATACGAACTCTCTCAAGGCGGAGCTCGATAAGCTAAAGCAAGAAGCATCCGAATATGAGGCAAGGACAAGAGAGCTCGAAGAGAAGCTAATCGCATTGGCTCTAACGATTCCAAATCCTCCGGACGATAGTGTGCCGCAAGGCGCTAGCGAAGAGGATAACGTACTCGTAAAAACAGTACTGGAGCCAAAAACTTTCGAATTTGCGCCAAAAGACCATGTGGAGCTAGGCGAGGCTCTTGGATGGCTAGACTTTGAGAGAGCGGCAAAAATCTCAAAAAGCCGTTTTGTGGTGCTAAAAGGCGAGGCCGCCAGACTAGAGAGAGCGCTTATCAATTTTATGATCGACTTTAATGCTTCTCGCGGTTTCGAGCTTTATAGCGTGCCTTTTATCGTGAATGCGGACACTATGCAGGGGACTGGGCAGCTTCCGAAGTTTGAAGAGGATTTGTTTCGTATCGAGAGCGATGAAGAGAGAGCGTTTTATTTGATACCTACTGCCGAGGTGCCGCTGACAAATCTATATTATGACGAGATAATCCCGTCTGAAAACCTCCCTATCAAGATGACCGCGCATACTCCGTGTTTTAGAAAAGAGGCTGGAAGCGCCGGTAGAGATACCAGAGGGATGATAAGACAACATCAGTTTCACAAGGTTGAGCTTGTCGCAATAACGAAACCGGAAGAGAGCATGGCTATGCTAGACGAGATGGTCTCTTGTGCGTCAGATATGTTGTGCGAGCTTGGGCTTCCTCATAGGCTGATGGCGCTTTGTTCCGGCGACATGGGCTTTTCCGCAGCAAAGACTATTGACATAGAGGTGTGGATACCAAGCCAAGACAAATACAGAGAGATAAGCTCGGTGTCAAATTGCGGCGACTTTCAGGCTAGACGGGCCAAAATAAGATATAAAGACGGTAAGGCAAATAGGTTAGTGCATACGCTAAACGGCTCGTCTCTGGCGGTCGGCAGAACACTTGTGGCCATCATGGAAAACTATCAAGGAGCTGACGGCGGTATAGATATCCCGGAAGCGCTCAAAAAATACCTGTAAGGAGGTATAAAAAGTGGCCGATGAAGAGGTGGTAATAGTCGAAGAGGACGAGGGAGAAAGTCCGGTTTCTTTGCCCGACTCAGAGACTGCTGCCACAGAAGAGAGCGGAGAGGATAAGAGTAAGCTTAAAAAGAAGATGCTTCTTTTTGGCTTCCCAGCGCTTTTGCTTGCTATATTAGGTATCGCATCGGCCATCTTTTTTTTGACAAAATCAAATAATAAACCGGTAGAGGTGAATACTTCCGAAGCCCCGGAGATAAAACCAGGTAAAAAACCAAAAATAACCGCTCCTGAGCTAGAGAGACTTATAGAAAAGGCAAAAGCGTTATATGATAGCGGCGACAAAGAGAGTGCGCTTAGGCTCTTTGGAGAGATATCAATATATTCCGAGAGCGTGTCAAACTACAATCTAGGCGTCGCAAAAATGGGTGAAGGCGACTATAAAGGCGCCCTGGAGTACTTCAAAAACTCTATAAAAAACTCGGATAATGAGCTTCCAAGTGCGATAAACTCGGCTGTTTGTATGTTAAAACTAAATGATAAAAAAAGCGCAAGAGAGTATATAGCGTTAGCAAGGGCTTCTTTGCCAAAATACGTGGCCTCCCCGCTTTATTCGTATTATTATTCGCTAATCAACTATTATGACGACAACTACTACGAGGCTCTATCCGCCGTAAGTGCGCCGACTGGAAAGTTTTTTAAAAACGAATCAAATGAGATAGCAAAAAGAGCATATCTGCTGTTTGACGACGGTAGCGATATGCTTGAAATACTCAAAAAAGAGAAAAACAAAGATTATCTTGCAATAGGGTTTTTGGAAGCTAGAGATGCAAGGTATAAAGAGGCAATAGACGCTTTTGAGGCTGCTAGAAAGTATGAGGATAAGAGACTAAAAGCTGTTATGGCGGAAGCGCTCGTATACCTAAAGGCCAAGATGCCATCCCAAGCCGCAGCGATGCTAAAAGAGGGAATGTTAATATCCGAAAAAGATGCCGCCGGTGTATTCGATATAAAAATATCCTTAAAAGAGAGGGCTTTTGAGAGCGATAAGATTCAAGAAAAGCTACTAAACGAGTTTTTATTAAATCCAAAAAATGCGGCTTCCGTTATTTTCTACTATGCGCCGTACAAAGTTTTTAACCCTAACAAAACGGTCTCCTCTATCAAAAAAGGCGAAGCGGGGCTTATGGTAGACGATATAAGAGCCGGAGCCGCTTATCTTGAAAACGCTGCGAAGCAGTCCAGAATTAACGCCGATATGATAAGAGGAATAGAGTATGGACTATCCGGTAGAGTGTATCTGGCAAATAAGGTGTTTAAGTCTTTGGAGCCGAAATTTCCGACACATGCCGTACTTCTTTATAATCTAGGGCTTACGTATGCGCAAAGCGGAGATTTCAAAGAGGCAAACAGATATTTCGTAAAGGCCTATAACTTCGACCCAAAAAACTACGAAGCCGGCATATTTGCGATTATAACGGCTAAGATTATGGGTACGCCGTACGATAGGATTAGAGAGTCGCTAGAGGCCGATCTGTTCGGTTCGTCAAACTTTTCGAATAAAGCCGAGTATGCAGCTATGTTTTCGTTTGCGCTAGACAATGCGGTTGCTTCCATAGATTGGCTAAACAATGCGCCTAAGAAGAATGCGATGTCGCTTGCTATAGGCACGCTGATTTCTGCCAAGCTTGATAAGAGAAATAGCGCAATAACCAATGCCAAGGCGCTTCAAGAGATGTTGCCTAAAGACATAGTGGCCGCCGGGCTTTATTTGTTTGTAAAAAATTCCGGCGAAAACGTGAAGTTTTTTGCGAGAGAGACGCAGGAGTATCTAAATAAAAAAGAGTACGACGTCAATAGTATATTCTACGGTCCGGATATCGCCAAAGATATGTACGTCTCTTTGCATAGGGTTTCTGGACTTTTGATGAGAGCCAAAGAGGCTTACGAGCAAAGGCTTAAGATAGAAAACAACGATAGGGCCCAGCTGCTCAAAGGATACGCTACGACACTTATGTATCTAAAGATGTTTAAGGAGGCAAATGATGCGTATGCGAAAGTTATTTTTGATATAGACTACGTAAATGCAAATACGCTTTTTATGGCAGGCGCTTCGTCGATAGCATCGGCTAGGAGTTCAAGCGCTATATCATTTTTTGAGCTTGCAAAAATGTATGATCCGACAAACGTAGAGAGCGTTTATGCGCTAGGACTTCTATATTTAGAGGCCTCCAATCTTAACCAATCGGCTACGCAGTTTAAAAATATCAAAGGGATGTTCGAGTCGGAGTTTTTCGACTTTGACATCAGATAGTACGCCTAAACGAACTAGTTCGTTTAGGCACGCTGGGCGCTATGCCGCTGAAGCTAGCCGCTAGCGGCGTGAGCCGTTCGCTTGAACGTTCATCAATTTTTTAGCTTACACCCCGCAGATATCGTCTTTGCAATCTATCTTTTTGAGGCTATCTTTCATCGATAGATACGAATTTAGCGAGTTTATATAGGCTTTTGCGCTTGCCGTCATCGTATCTATGTCTAGTCCGTGGCCCAGTACCGCCGGCGTGTCGTTTTGGAAAGCCACCTTTACGATTACGTTCGCAAGCGCATCTTTGCCTTTGCTTACCGCCTCTACTTTATAATCCATTAGCTGCCCCGATACGCCGGTCAGTCTGTCTATTACTTTGAATACGGCGTCTATTGTGCCGTCACCCACCGCCGCATCCGTTTTTTCGCCGTCCTTTGTTTTTAGCGTAGCCGCCGCCGCAGCAAGTCCGCCTTGAGAGTCAGCTATCTGCAGATGAAGAAGCTCGAAGAGTTTTGGTATATGACTTGTAACGTCGGCAATAATCATACGTATATCGTCGTCAAACATCTCCTTTTTCTTGTCGGAGATTATTTTGAAGAGCTCTATCGCCCTATCTAGCTCCTCTTGCGTCAAGTCAAACCCGAGCTCTTTGGCTTTGTCTTTGAACGCTGCCCTTCCGGAGTGTTTGCCGAGTACTATCGCATTTGTCTCTACGCCTATCTCCGAGGCGCTAATGATTTCATACGTCGATTTGTGTTTTAGGACGCCGTCTTGATGTATTCCACTTTCGTGCGCAAATGCATTTTTGCCCACTATCGCTTTGTTCGGTTGAGGCCAGATACCCGTAATAGTCGCTACCATACGGCTTGATGGATATATCTCTTTCGTGTTGATGCCGGTGTCAAAACCGCCATATATATCTTTTCTGGTTTTTAGAGCCATTACTATCTCTTCAAGTGCAGCGTTACCGGCTCTCTCACCTAGACCATTTATCGTGCACTCTACCTGTCCAGCGCCGGCTTCTATGGCCGCTAGAGAATTAGCTACCGCAAGCCCTAGGTCGTTGTGGCAGTGTACCGATATTATCGCTTTGCCTTCAGTAATTTTATTAATTTCGCTTACTATGCGGAAATATTCGTTTGGAACCGTATAGCCGACCGTGTCCGGAAGATTTATCGTTTTTGCCCCGGCTTCTACTACGGCGGCGACTATCTCTTTTAAAAATCCGAGATCGCTTCTAGTTGCATCTTCGCAGCTAAATTCCACATCGTCCACGAACGTTTTCGCATACTCCACGGCGTGCACCGCCCTTTTTACCACCTCGTTAGGAGCCATTTTTAGCTTATATTCCATGTGTATCGGGCTTGTTGCGATAAACGTATGTATTCTTCTGTTTTTTGCTGCCTTTATAGCCTCTCCGGCGTCTTTGATATCAGCGTCTACGGCTCTAGCCAGCGAACATACGGTACTTTTGTCTATAACGGAGGCTATTCTCTCTATCGCTTCGAAATCGCCGGGGCTAGCTTTGGCGAAACCGGCTTCTATGATGTCTACGCCGAGTTTTTGAAGCTGTAGAGCTATCTTGATTTTCTCATCAGTATTCATGGATGCGCCGGGACTTTGCTCCCCATCTCTTAACGTCGTGTCAAATATTTTTATAATTTTGCTCATCTATTCCTCTTCTCTTAGGAGTGTCTGTTTTTTAGTTTAAAAATCGTCAAATTATATACGGCTCTTACTATGCCGCTAAGTACGAATAGCGTTATTAGCGCCGTTAGCGTTTCAAGAAAGTACAAAAACATTACAGCTAACACCAAAAGTACGAGTACGAATATTTTCATAAGCGCCTGCTTTGAAAGCTGCATCTTTTTGAAACTAGGGTATCTGATATTGCTTACCATCAAAAGAGCCAAAGCAAAAGAGGCCACGATGATTAGAGATTTATATTCGGCAAGTAGTCCGTAAAGGCTAAGAACCATCGTCCAGCATGTGATAAATACCGCTGCGGACGGTATCGGCAAGCCTATAAACACGTTTGGTTCTATGCACTCTGATTGGACGTTGAACCTAGCAAGCCTGATCGCCCCGAACACTACGAAAAATCCAGCGGCAAGTACGCCCATCTTCCCGTAGTCGCATCCTGCGGCAAAATATATTAGCATTGAAGGAGCCACGCCGAACGCAACGAGATCCGCCAAAGAGTCGAACTCTACGCCGAATTTTGAGCATGTTCCGGTCATCCTGGCTATTCTGCCGTCAAGGCCATCGAATATGAGCGATAAAAATATATATATTCCGGCCTTATCGAATTCACCCTTGACGGACGCTAGTACGCTTAATATCCCAAGAAATAGAGATACCGCCGTCATTAAGTTTGGGAGCAAAAATGCAAATTTGTTTTTTTCTTCGTTGTTTTTTACCATTTTTAGCTCGCAAACTCTCCAAGAAGAGTTTCTCCAGCCTTTACGTGATCGCCTACGGATTTATTGATTACGGCCTCTTTTGGTAGATATAGTACCGTTTGAAACTCCGACTTTAAAAACGCTATCCTCTCACACCCTCTGATTTTGCTATTTTCATTTTGGTATATAGATATTTTGGTCGCAAGGCCGCCGGCTATTATCGATATAGCGTAATTTTTTCCGTTTATCCCTTCAAAAAACGCCGCAAACCTCTCGTTTAGGTATTTGGCTTTTTCGTTTTTTATCGGCAAAAACGCACCGTGCAAAGAGCTTTTTTGTTTAAAAACAGAGGCGAACGGAGCTCTTATGAAATGAGCGTCTTTTAGCGACGTGGCAATAGTTACGCTAACGCATTCGTCTTTTAAGAAAGTCTCTTCGTACTCTTGGTCTATAGAGACTATGACGCCATCAGTAGGAGAAATTATTGCATTTTGGGAGTCGTCTTCGCTGATTCTCTCCGGGTTTCTAAAAAAATATACGATAGCGGCGGTAGCGGCGCCAAGCAACAATAGGCTAAGAGCGCTAAAGTTCCAATATATCGCCAAGGCGATTACGATACCGGCGCCGATGATATATTTGTAGCTCTCTTTGGCGATTATCTCGGTAGTAGTCACGATCTTTTTCATATCTACTCCTTAGGCGTCTTTGCCTTTACTTGTTTCGGGTGAGTGCAGTTCGTCTTCGTCCGACTCTCTTACTATTTTGTTTGCGTCTTCGAAACTTCTAATAATCTCTTCGACTCTCTCTTTTTCGAGCACCTCTACCTCAAGAAGCTCGGCCGTCATTGTTTCCATAGCATCTCTGTAAAGCTTTAATTTTTCTTTTACTGCCTCATATCTTTCAGTCAGCTTGGCTTTGATGTAACTATCTAATTCTTCGCTCATCTTTTCGCTATACTCTTTCGTCTGGCCCATTCCGCCGCCAAGAAACGTATTTCGTTGTTTTTCAAGTACCATAAGCCCTGCGACTTCGCTCATACCGTAATACATTATCATCGATTTGATAATATCGGTAGCCCTCTCAAGGTCGTTCGCCGCCCCCGTGGATATTTCGCCTATAAATATCTCTTCCGCCGCACGACCGCCTAAAAGTACGTCGACTTCGGCTATAAGTTCGTGTTTTTGCACCAGATATTTGTTTTCTTCCGGTGTGTTTAGCGTATAACCTAGAGCCGCTAGACCCCTTGGAATTATTGATACTTTGTTGACTTTTTTGGAGCCTTTTGTTATTTGGCTGATAACCGCATGTCCGCTTTCGTGGTACGCTACGATTCTTTTTTCTTTCGGGCTTATGCGTCTAGATTTTTTCTCCAGTCCGGCTATCGCTCTCTCAACCGCCTCTTTTAGGTTTTGTTGGCTGACCGACTCTTGGTTCTCGCGACCTGCCAGAAGCGCCGCTTCGTTGATTATGTTTGCCAAATCTGCTCCGGCAAGTCCAGCTGTTAGTTTGGCTATCTCTTCAAGATTGGTATCATCTGAGAGTTTTACATTTTTGGCATGTACTTTTAGGATTTCCACTCTTCCTTTAAAATCGGGTTTGTCGACAAGTACTTGTCTGTCAAACCTACCCGGTCTTAGAAGCGCTGGGTCAAGAATTTCTGGTCTATTTGTAGCGGCCAGCACTATTACCGGCGATTCGGCTCCAAAGCCGTCCATTTCGGCAAGCATCTGGTTTAGCGTCTGCTCCCTCTCGTCGTTGCCGCCTATATGACCAATCGCTCTGCTTTTGCCTATTGCGTCAAGCTCGTCTATGAAGATGATGGAAGGCGCCTCTTTTTTTGCTTGTTCAAATAGGTCTCTTACACGGCTTGCGCCCACGCCTACGAACATCTCGATAAAGCTAGAGCCGGACACGGAGAAGAAAGGCACTTCCGCCTCGCCGGCTACGGCTTTTGCGAGAAGCGTCTTACCTGTTCCTGGAGGGCCTACTAGAAGCACGCCTTTTGGTATTTTTGCGCCGAGCTTGATGTATCTGTCCGGATTTCTAAGAAACTCGATAAGCTCCTCTACTTCCTCTTTGGCTTCGTCGTTTCCGGCTACGTCCGCAAACTTTACTTTCGGCTTTTCGGAGTTCATCAGCTTTTTCATACTGCCGATACCGAGTATGCCGCCACCAATGTTTTTTTGCATACGGCTTGTTAGAAACATCCAGATGGCAAAGAAGATAAATACCGGAAGTACCCAGCCAAATACGAGGTCGGTTAGCCAGTTTTTCTCGGTGTATGCGCCGTACTTGACGTTTTGTTTTTCAAGCATAGGTACTAGCGTCTCGTCAGGTATTACCCTTTTTGCCACAAACGTAGTCTTAGGCTCGCCCTTTGCTGTAGCCTTGATATTAGCTTCGCCTATCGCTACGTACTCTATCTTGCCGGCTTCGGCCAGTTTTTTTAGCTCATAGTAGCTTATGCTTTGCGTCTGCGCACTTGGGCTTATGCCGCTTTCGCCAATGCTGCCATCTTCAAAAAAGCTTTTAAAAATTATTACGGTGATGATTGAGAATATTGCAAAAACTAAAAGCGGATTTTTATTAAAAAAATTATCGTTTTTTTGCGGCTCTCTATAACCATTGTTTTTTTCCATATAAACTTTGTTCCTTATCTTTTTTCGTACACGAGGGTTACCCACTCTGATTCGCAAACCCTATCTATAAGGGTCAAATCTTTATAAAACGGTTTTAGTCTCTCTTCGTGTTCTTCCAGTATTCCGGAAAGTACGAGTTTTCCGCCTTGTTTTACGGCTTTTTTGAGATCTCTACCTATCATCACAAGAACGTCCGTTATGATGTTGGCAAGGACCATATCATACTCAAAATTTGCTTCATCGGCGCTGCCTGCCCAGATATTTTCGTAAGCTAGATTGTTGCTTTCAAATACTTTTTTTGCCACCTCTATCGCTTCGGCGTCGGTGTCGCACAAATCTACTTTTGCGCCCATATCGGCCGCCGTAAGAGCTAGTATTCCGCTGCCGCATCCGACGTCAAGTAGTCTATCCCCTTTTTTGACGTACTTTTGGACGAATAGCATGGCGTTTTTTGTAGTCGGGTGATGTCCGGTGCCAAACGCAAGAGACGGCTCTATGCAAAAGTTTTTTACTCCGCTTTTTGGTTCATGCCACGGTGCGTAGACGTAGTAGTTTCCTATTTGTATCGGCTCTACGCTTTTTTTGTAGGACTCTATCCAATCTTCGTTTTTTTTCTTTGCTATCTCGGCGGTTAGGAGAAATTTTGCCCCAAACATCTCTTCAAGCTCTTTTTTGTAGATAAGCAGCGCATCTTTTACGTTTACCGGTTCATATTCGTATGTGGTGATAAACTTGCCGTTTTCCTCGATAACGGCGTCGCACCAGTCGCCCAAAAAGTTTTCGATAAGTTCGACAAAATCGCTACTTTCGACCGTTAGTTCGTAGTAAAATTCGTTCATTGCATCCTCAGCGCTTCTTTCAGATCAAGCCTGCCCTCGTAGTAGGCTTTGCCGATTATTACACCCTCGATTAGCGGGCTGTTTTTTACGGCTTTTATATCCTCTATGTCTTTGACTCCGCCGCTAGCTATCGTATCTATGCCGCAAGACGAGGCGATCTCTTCCGTTTGGGCTATGTTTACGCCGCTTAGCATTCCGTCTCTTGAAATATCCGTAGTTATTATCGCTTCGACGCCGCTATCGGCAAACATCTTGGCAAGTTCCGTCGCTTTTAGAGAGCTGGTCTTAGCCCAGCCGTCCACCGCTACATATCCGTCTTTTACGTCTATGCCTACCGCTACTCTATATTTGGACGCCACCTCTTTGACGAACTGCGGGTTTTGCGTTGCTATCGTCCCTAGAATTACCCTTGAGATGCCCAGATCTATATATCTTTTTATCGTATCCTCGTCTCTTATGCCGCCTCCTAGCTGGAGTTTTAGCGTAGTCGCCTCCCTGATTTTTTTGATAGCCTCTAAATTTTCTGGATTGCCGGCGAATGCGCCGTTGAGATCAACTATATGCACCCAATCTGAGCCCATCTCTTCAAAAGCTCTGGCTATATGAAACGGCTCGGAGGAGTATACTTTTGCGCTCTCCATAATTCCTTTGGTTAGCCTGACCGCTTCGCCGTTTTTAAGATCAATTGCCGGGTAGATTGTCATTTTTTCTCCAAAAAGTTTTTAAGTATTTTAAGTCCAGTATCGCCCGATTTTTCTGGATGCGGCTGTATTCCGCAAAGATTCTCTTTTTCCACCATTGCGGTAAATTCGTACCCGTAATGAGTTGACGCCAAAGTATCCTCTCTCTTTGCCTCTACGTGATATGAGTGTACGAAGTAGAGGTAAAACTCGTCATTTAGCCCCTCAAAAAGAACCGAATTTTTCTGTATAAAGAGCTTGTTCCACCCCATGTGCGGTATTTTTCGCTCACCCCCTAGAATACTCTGGTCAAACTTGACGACCTCTCCTTTTATCAGCCCAAGCCCCTGCGTCTCTTCGTGTTCAAACCCTCTATCGAACATCAGCTGCATACCTAGGCAAACTCCGAAAAACGGTTTGCTTTTTGCGGCCTCTTTTAGCGCTTCGTCCATTCCGTTTTCTTTTAAATGCTTCATTGCGTCGGGGAAGGCTCCGACACCGGGGAGTATGATCTTGTCAAAGCTTTTTATAGCTTCAGGGTCGCTTGTAATGTGCGCTTCAAAGCCGAGCTTTTGGCAAGAGTTTTTTACGCTTGCAAGATTGCCCATGTTGTAGTTAATTATCGCTATTTTAGGCAGCACCGTTATCTCTTTTGTTGCGTTTTGTTGATTTGATATAGTATGCCAAAGATACCAGCAGACCCGCTACGCCGCCTAGAAGAACGAGAGCGTAAGTCATCTTGCTCGGATCCGTGAGTGCAAATTTAAATACCAGCATTAGCGCCTCTATCGCTATGGCTATGATAATTGAGCCGATAAATTTAGTCATCGTCTGATGTATCTCTCCTGCATTATCGCGCCTATTGCGCCCAAGCACCTCCTCTTCGAATATCGCTTTTACGAGGTCGAAGATGGCAAGAGAGAGGGTAAAAAGAATGGTCGTCTCAAAAATCCCATGTATCTGCAGATCGCTAGGATGCACTCCTTCCGAAAATAGACCCAATATTCCTTTGGCAAATAGTAGCACAGCTATCAAAAACAGCGCAATACTGAATACTCCATATGTAATCTTGCTGGTATTCGTAAAAATCGTACTCCATACCGTAGGGTGAAGTATTCTCACTATATCTTTTAGCGGTATGTCTATTACCGCTACAAATTTGAGATTGTTTTTGTCGTCATAAATCGGCATCGCTGCGCTTACGCAAAGCTCACCCGTTGTTGCACTAGGATAAGGATCTGTTAGAATTGGTTTTTTTTCCCTGGCCGCTCTATAGTAGTAAGCTCTGTTGGCTCTGTTTACGCCTTTGCCTTTTCTAAACTCAGGCTTGCTAGATATATTATCTATTAATTGCACACCTTTTGCGTCTAGTACATACAGGATTGATATATTCTCATTCTCTTTTTTTATTTTTTTAAATGCCGCAATTATTGTATCAAGCGTAATATCTGGCACGTGATTTGGAATATTTCTGGTCAAAAGATAGGTAAGATAGGCTCTTGCCTCTACTCTAATGGAGGCAAATTGTTTTAGTTCATTTATCATTATCACTACCCTCCTTTTTTAGGACAAATTTTATCTAAAAACGGTTTAGTCCTATCGCCGTTAGCCTCCTGCCGCATTTTCCACTCTCGGCCCTGTATGCAAAAA
>JAEMQC010000061.1 GCA_022758985.1 Campylobacteraceae bacterium | reverse complement strand
ATGGGGTTTATATATAATTTTGCTCATTATATTAATAAATTTTATACTAAACGAAACATTAAAAATAGCTTTATAACATGATAGAGAAAATATTAAACGAATTAAACCCATCCCAGAGAGAAGCGGCAACTACCGTAGACGGACCTCTTCTTATACTGGCCGGCGCCGGCAGCGGCAAGACAAAAACGATTACGACAAGACTAGCATATCTACTAAGTCTAGGCATAGACCCCGCAAATACGCTAACTCTCACTTTCACAAATAAAGCCGCCGAAGAGATGAGAAACCGCGCACTTTCAATGATAGATTCGCCGCTCTATCCTCCGCTTCTTTGCACGTTTCATAAGTTTGGGCTTATATTTTTGAGGTTCTACATCCAAAAGCTCGGGCGCGAAAACTCATTTAGCGTGATAGACACGGACGATAAAAACAAAATACTAAAGCCTTTTTGCAAAGATTTTCCGGCCTCCACCGCCGCACACGCAATATCAAACTACAAAAACGAACTTCTATCTCCAGAGGAGGTTCGCAAAGCCGCAAAAAACGAGCTTGAGGCCGAAATAGCTACAGTTTACGCAAAATACGAAGAGTACATAGCCGCAAACAATCTTGTCGATTTCGACGATTTGCTGCTTTTGCCCTATAAGATACTAAGCCGCTTCGAGGACGTAGCAAGGCAGACGAGCCAAAAATATCAATACATAATGGTCGACGAGTACCAAGATACAAACTCTTTACAATTTGAGCTTCTAAAAAAACTATGCTTTTTGCATAACAATCTTTGCGTAGTCGGAGATGACGACCAGAGCATATACAGCTTCCGCGGGGCAAAAGTAGAAAACATCCTCTCTTTCGAATCCTCTTTTGGCGAAGCCAAAGTGGTCAAACTTGAAGAGAACTACCGCTCGAGCGCAAATATACTACAAATAGCAAACTCGGTTATATCAAACAATAAACATAGATATGAAAAAAAGCTAAAAGCCACTAGAAAATCGATGGAAGAGGTAGAGTATAAAAACTTTGCGGATGAAAAAGAGGAGGCGACATGGATCGCCAAAACGATAAAAGAGATGATAAAAAAAGGCGAAAATCCTTCCGACATAGCCGTTTTGTTTAGAGTAAACGCCGTTTCCAGGGCTATCGAAGAGGGCTTTAGAGCGCAAAATCTCGGATATGTGTTTATAGGCGGTATGAAGTTTTACGAAAGAGTCGAAATCAGGGATGCAATAGCATATTTAAGGCTGGCAATAAATCCTTACGACGACTTCTCTTTAAAAAGAGTTATAAATAAACCCAAAAGAAGCATAGGAAAGACAAGTATAGAGAAATTGGACTCTCTCTGCGCTCAGCTAAACGTCAAAACTTTTGAGCTTTTATCGAACGATTTTTACAACGACGCCCTCTTGCAAAACGTCGGCAAAAAGACATTTACAGAGCTAAAGAATTTCGTCAGAATAATAGAAGAGCTACGAATTCAAAAAGAGAAATCAGCATTTTCGCTAATAGATGAGTTTGAAAACCTCACCGGTCTAAAAAAATTCTTTTTATCGCTGCCCTCAGAAGAGGAGAGAGCCGCAAACCTTGACGAATTCTACGGCTCGCTAAAAGAGTATTTCAAGGCAAACCCGCAGCAGGATATAGAGGAGTATCTAAACGATATCAGTATCCAAAGCGACGTAGATACGGCCGATTTTGGCAGAGAGGTGCCCATAATGACCGTACACGCCTCAAAGGGACTAGAATATAAAACGGTCTTTGTCGTAGCGATGGAGGAGGGTTTTTTCCCTGTTTCAAACGAGCGTACCGACATGGAAGAGGAACGCAGGCTTTGCTACGTAGCATTCACAAGAGCCAAAGATAGACTAATCATCACAAGCTCAAAAAGCAGATTTGTCTACGGAAAGAGAGACTACTGCCCGCCCAGCAGATTTCTAAGAGAGGCCGGTCTTACCGATACTCCGATAGCGATTAAAGATGACGCCGCATTTGCCAAAAACGACCTCGTAAAGCATAAAATATTCGGATTTGGGAGAGTAATAGAGGTAACAAAAGCCGGCAAAGAGCTCAAGCTAAAAATAAACTTCGGCGGCACACACAGGGATATTCTGGCCTCATTCGTGGAAAAAGCCGTATGAAAGGCTCTTTATTCGTAGGCTATAAACCTATTTTCGTAACCTCAAACAGATACCTAACAAAAATCAAGCGGGAACTAAAAACGGATAGCGCAGGATATAGCGGCACGCTCGATCCTTTTGCTGTCGGCGTGCTGCTTATAGGCACCGGCGGACTCTCAAAGCTTTTTAACTATATGGATTTGGAACCCAAAAGATATAGAGCGGTACTTTGGCTCGGCGCTACAAGCGAAACGCTTGATATAGAGGGCGTAGAAAAAATAGAAGATTTGCCGCCGTTTTCAATGGAAAGCATAAGAGAAGCCGTAGATAACCTAAAAAAAATAACCGCTATCGTTCCGCCAAAATACAGTGCAAAAAGAATAAACGGCAAAAGAGCCTACGAGCTTGCCAGAGAGGATAAAGAGGTAAAGCTAAAAGAGTGCTCTATTACGGTTTTTGACGCAAAGCTAATTCTTTACTCGCATCCTTTCGTAACTTTCGAGGTGAGCGTCTCAAAAGGAACATATGTCAGAACGCTCGGAAATATGCTTGCAAAATCCCTTGGCACTGAGGGAGCCCTAAGCTACCTAGAGAGGCTGTCCGAGGGGTGTTACAAATACGACAATAAGAGAGCGCTAGATATTAGAGCGTGCATAAACGTGCCGCAAAACTGGTACAAAAAAGATAAAACCGATATAATTTACGGCAAGAAAGTAAGCCCTGAGGACTTCGAGATACAAAAGGACGGGGCATACTACATAGACAGGGGTGACTCGTTATCTATCATAGAGATAAAAGAGGGCAAAGTCTCCTACAAGCTAAACAACATAGAACTTTAAAAGGTAGCTAAGTGCTCATACTGACAAGAAAAGTCGGCGAATCTATAACTATCGGCAAAGATATAAAAATAAAGATAGTATCCATTGACCAAAATCAGGTAAAGCTAGGCTTTGACGCACCGCTAGACGTTGTTATCTTTAGAGACGAACTAATCACAAAAGTTAAAAACCAAAATATTGAGGCTAGCTCAAGTTTTCACAAACTTAGCCCTGATGAAATAAAAATAATCAAAAAATAGAGGGGTTCTCTTTTGAAAAAGGTTTACCGCTCATACGCAAAAGTAAATATATTTTTAAAAATAGTAGGCACGAGAGACAACTATCACGAACTGCTATCTAGATTTATATTGATAGAAGAGCTATACGACACGATGTGGTTTGAGCCAAATCACGGTATAAGCTTCGACATAGTCGGTGATTTCGAATGCGACAAAAAAAGCAACACTATATACAAAGCCTACGAAGCGCTACTTGACTATACTCCGCAAAAAAAGATAGTCGAATTTTGCAAAAAGCATAAGATGATGGTATATAAAAATATACCAAAACAAGCGGGACTCGGTGGCGGCAGTTCGAATGCGGCAACATTCCTAAAGATGGTAAACGACGCCCTAGCTCTTGGGCTAACGACACAAGATATGTCAAAGATAGGCGCAAAAGTGGGCGCCGACGTTCCTTTTTTTGTGCACGGATATAAATCCGCCAACGTCTCCGGCATCGGTGAAATCGTAGAGGAGTTCAAAGATGACATTCCGCAAATAAAACTGTTTACGCCGGAAGATATAAAGTGTGATACGAAAGAGGTCTATAAGACGTTTAGAAAATTTTTTATAGATGCTATAGAGCCGGAATTCGCAAAAGAGATATCACACAAAACATCAAAAGAGATACTCTTCACATATCCGCCTTTGAAGCTAAACGACCTTTTTTATGCGGTATTAAAAAAATATCCTGAATTTTATGAACATAAACTAGACGGATGGTTTTTAAGCGGTAGTGGAAGCACGCTATTTAAGGTTAAATAATGGGTAAAATATACGCAAACAATAAAAAGGCGTTTCACGACTACCATATTCTAGACAAACTGGAGGCAGGAATTTCGCTCGTAGGCAGCGAAGCCAAAGCGATAAGATGCGCAAGAGTAAACCTAAAGGATAGTTTTGTACGTATCGTAAACGGAGAGGCTTTCGTATTCGGAATGCATATATCGCATCTATCCACGGCGGTCGAGGCTTACAAGCCAAGCGAAACAAGAGATAGAAAACTGCTACTACATAAAAAAGAACTTTTGAAGTTGACGCAAAAAGTTAAAGAAGATGGACTAACGATAGTACCGATTAGCATCTACGCAAACAATAAAAATAAAATCAAATTGGAAATTGCACTTGCAAAAGGCAAACAGTTGCACGATAAAAGAGAGAGTTTAAAAGAAAAAGACGCCAAACTGGAGATAGCGAGAGCTATGAAGAGATACTAAAAAGACCCGCTTTTTTAACAAAAGCGGGAAAGCCTAGATTATTTGCTTCTAAGCTCTTCGATTCTTGCAGATTTACCGCTTCTTGTTCTTAGGAAGTAAAGTTTTGCTCTTCTTACTTTACCTCTTCTTGTTACGGTTACGCTCTCAATGCTGTCTGTGTAGAATGGGAATATTCTCTCAACGCCAACATTGTTTGCGCCAACTTTTCTAACAGTGAAAGTTTTGCCGGCGCCTTCGCCTCTAACAGCAATACAAACACCTTCAAAATTTTGGATTCTGCTTTTGTCACCTTCTTTGATTTTAACGGCAACTTTTAGGCTGTCTCCAGCTCTGAAAGCCGGTATAGACTTGCTTGCTATTTGCGCTTGCTCGAAGCTTTCTAGATATTTATTTTTCATCGCATAGTTCCTTTTAAAAACTTTTCATATAAATCGGGCCTAAAGTATTTGGTCCTAAATTTCGACACGTTTTTTTTAAAATCCGCAATTTTACTGTGATTTCCCTTTAAAAGAATTGAAGGGGAAAACAGTCCGTTAAAATCTGCCGGTTTTGCAAAAGACGGAGCCTCCAGCAAATACCCCTCAAAGCTTTCTACATCGAGAGATTCGTCATTTCCCAGCACACCAGGAACAAACCTGGATATAGCGTCGCACATTACAAGCGCGGGAAGCTCACCGCCGGTCAAAACAAAATCGCCGATCGAGAAAACCTCGTCGGCAAACTCCTCTACGACTCTCTCGTCAATTCCTTCGTAGCGTCCGCATACAAAAACTATATGGCTTTTTTTTGAAAGCCTTTTTGCATCGCTTGCCTTAAAAGGTTTTGCCGCCGGAGTCAAAAAAACGATATGCGCGTCGCTATCCTCTTCTCTTATTTGCGACAAAAGTGCGAACATCGGAGCCGGAGTAAACACGAGCCCAGCCCCGCCGCCTACGGCGTAATCGTCTGTACGCTTGAACTTATCCTCGCTGTAATCACGAGGCGTCACAAACTCAAACTCTAGAAGATTGGCGTCTTTTGCCCTTTTTAAAATAGAGGCTTCAAAATACGGCGCAACGAGCTCTTTAAAGATCGTTACGAAACTAAATTTCATCTAGCTTGCCAGCAAAATATCTTTTGCGTGGGAGGCGACTATCTTTTGCTCGTCAATAGACACGGATAAAACAAACCTATCCTGATACGGCAATAAAAAACTTTTCGGCAACGCTTTCGCAACTAGATTTTTATCGGTATTGACGACAAGGTAATCGGTATTGCCGTATCTTTCGATACTATCCACCACGCCGAGAGTCTCGCCGTCCTCTACTACTTCAAGCCCCACGATATCAAACCAGAAAAACTCATCTTTGCCAAGCTTGCAACTCTCTCTGGTGCTTTCCATCGTTGTGTATAAAACTCTATTTGTAAGTTTTGCCGCACTATCGACATCGTTATAGTTTTTGAATTTTATCGCCGAAGAAGAGATGTCGTAACTCTCAACCACCAATGTTTCTCCGAGAGATTCAAAGGTGGCGCCTTTTTTAAACTGCTCAGGAAAATCTGTCATAAGATGAAGTTTCAGCTTTCCGTCAAGTCCGACCGTTTTTCCGATCTTCGCAACCGAAAGCTGCGAAGACTCATTCTCAAAAGTTCTCTTCATTATCTATTTGGTTTTACGGAAATCTTATACGATATATTGTCTTTTGCCTTACAGCCGGAAATCACGGTTTTAAGGGCATTTATCATCTTCCCCTCTTTACCTATTATTTTTCCGGCGTCACTCTGATTCGCATAGATTATTATTTCACATAGTCCGTCTTCAATAGCAATCTTTTCGACCCTTATCTCTTCCGGATATGTTGAAAGTAGAGCCGCAAACTGCTCTACAAATTTCTCGACCAAAAATTAGCCTTTTGTTATGTGAGCTACTTTATCGCTCATTTTTGCGCCTACACCTGTCCAGTATGCCAGTCTCTCAGCGTCAAACTTGATTACTTTTGGCTCAACCATCGGGTTGTAGTAACCGATCGACTCTATCCAGCCGCCGTCTCTTTTTTTTCTGCTATCCGTTACTACTATTCTGTAGAAAGGTTTTTTTGTTCTTCCAAGTCTGGTAAGTCTAATAACTGTTGCCATTAAATTCTCCTAATAAAAATTAATTTGTTAAATGCCAAAAAATAGGCTCTTATTTTAAAAGCCCATTTGTAGGCATTTATCTCATGCCGTGCAGTTTTTGCTGACTCATAAGATTTATCAGATCTTTCATGCCACTTTTAGATGAAAACTTCTTAGCCATTTTTTGCGCATTTTCAAACTGCTTAAGCAATCTGTTTACTTCATTTTGACTAAGCCCGCACCCCATCGCAATTCTTCTTTTTCTCGCATTATTTAAAAGATCTGGATTTTCTCTCTCTTTTGGAGTCATAGAGTTTACCAAAGCTTTTATTTTTTTTATCTCAGCAGAGTTGTCAAGGTCTACGTCTTTTAGCTGATTTGCCATAGCGCCCATGCCTGGAATCATACCGATAAGGTTTTTCACGCTTCCAAGCTTCTTCATGCTCTCAACTTGTTCCAAGAAATCGTTGAAGTTAAACTGACCTTTTTTAATCTTCTTGGTTATATCTTTTGCTTTTTCGGCATCTATTACCGTTGAAACCTTCTCCGCCAAAGACTCGACGTCGCCAGCGCCCATAAGACGAGAGACTATCCTATCAGGTATGAACACCTCTAGATCGGCCGGTTTTTCGCCCATACCTATAAATCTAAGCGGCACGCCGAGCTGGCTAGCGATACCCAGAGCCACGCCGCCCTTGCTGTCGCCGTCAAATTTTGAGAGTATGACGCCGTCGATTCCTATTTGAGCATTAAAGCCTTCAGCGCTTCTTACGCCGTCTTGACCGGAAAGCGAGTCGGCCACATAGAATGTCTCGAAAGGCTCAATCGCCTTTTTTACCTCTTTTAGCTCGCTCATCAGAGCTTCGTCAATCGCCAAACGTCCGGCGGAGTCGACTAGAAGCACGTCGTAAAACTCTTTTTTTGCCTTCTCTAGAGCGCCTTTGGCAACCTTGATTGGATCTTGCTCACCCTCCTCGAAATATACGTCTACTTCGATTTGCGCACCCAGTTGTTTTAGCTGCTCTACCGCTGCCGCCCTTTGAAGGTCACACGCAGACATCAGTACTTTTTTGTTTTTTTGTTTTAGATAGTTTGCAAGTTTAGCCGTCGTAGTGGTCTTACCGGAACCCTGCAAACCGACCATAAGTATTACGGTAGGAGATTTTGGCGCATATACGAAGCCTTGATTTCCCTCAACGCTCAAAATTTCCAGTAAGTTCTTTTTGAGGGCATTCATAAAGGCCTGCTTACCGATACCGGCCAGCTTCGTATCGACCTCTACCTTATGCAAAAGTTCTTTTGTAACCTTATAATGTACGTCCGACTTTAAAAGCGATTTTTTAAGCTCTTCTATAGCTTTTTTGAGGGACTTTTCATCGTCCGAAAATCTTATTTTATTGATCGCGCTTCTAAAGGAGTCTGTTAGAGTGGCAAACAAATCTATTATCCTAATTCAAGTTTATAAATTATAAAAATATTTCAAGGGTGAAATTTTAGTTAAAATTTTCTTAAAGAGCCGTCACTCTCTAAGCATAAAATCTTTCGGCTCCTCTGCCGTAAACTCTTGTCCAAGTAGCCTAATGGTTTTGGAGTGCAGCATTATTCTCTTGGCCTCGCTGCCGCCATACGCTACGTCGCCGAGTATAGGATGTTTTAGAAACTTCATATGCGCTCTTATCTGATGGGTTCTGCCGGTCTCTATTACCACTTTTAGTTTTGTTTTTTTGGCTACCATCTCGAGCGGCTCATATATAGTCTTTGCGCTTTTGCCGAACTTCTTATCGACCGTAGCTTTTGCCGTAGTTCCCTTTTTAATAAGCAGCGGCACGTCAACGACGCCGCCCTCCGCAAGCACGCCCTGGACTATCGCTATATACTCCTTATACACTTCTCTTTTCTTAAAAGCGTCTATCGCTTTTTTGAGATACTCTTCGTTTTTAGCAAGTATAAGCACTCCACTCGTCTCCTTATCCAGCCTATGCACAAGAGTAGCGCCTACTGCGTCAGCCACTTCGTCGCTAGACATAAAAGGAGGCTTGTCGACGACTATCATATCTTTATTTTCAAATATCGTTTTAGGCTTTTGCAGCTTCTCTACTTTAAATTCCGTCTCTATCGGCATTAAGGCTCTCGCTATCATAAGCTTTTTACCTCTGCTATACACAAGCCCTCTATCTATCATATCCTTTGCTTTACCGCCTGAAATCTTCAGCTGCTTCGCAAGAATATTGTAAGCCTTGTCCGTTTGACCGCTATATCTGGTCTCAGGCTCTTTTGGGGCGGTTTTTTCTGGTTTTTTGAACTCTTGGCGATGCGGCTTAGCGCCTACCCTTCTTCTGTCGTCTTTTGTGCCCAAAGCGACTCCGCCCTGACCTCTTGCATCCGGCTTTCTGCTTCGCACCCTGCTCTCTTTTTTTTGTTCTGTTTTTTTCACTTTGTTAAAGCCTTTAAAATTTCTAGTAGTTTATCATTTTTGGGCAATCTAACCCTTTTATTTCGTCCCAGCTCACCGCTTATTATATGTATATCGCTTTTTGCTATCTTGAAACCTTTTGAAAAAAAGGCGATAAGCTCCTCGTTCGCCCTGCCTTCTATCGGTTGCGCGGCAACTCTTATCTTTAACACGTCATTTTCTATGCCCGATATCTCACTCTTTTTGGCATTTGGAACCACCTTTATCGTAAGCTCCAAAAAATCCCCATTAGCCTTCAAGTAAGCCAAGAAGTCCCTTTTGTGTCGCCCCTATGGAGTCTTCAAGATTTACGATTTCGCTTTTCAAAAGTGAGTCGTGATTTGCAAAGAGCAAAACAAGCTCCGATGCGACGCAAAAATACGCATTTTTAACCTTCTCGAATGAAGCTTTTTGGTTAAATACGTGCGTACCGCTTATAAGTTTTGCTCCAAAATATGCGGGCTCCAATGGATTATGTCCGCCAATTTTAGCAAAAGCCCCGCCAAGTACCGTAAGGTAGCTTTTTGCATACACGTTTACAAGCTCGCCTATCTTATCAACAAGTACTATATCGGCAAAAAGCGACCTCTCTTCGCTAAACTTTGAAAAACTAAGCGAATGCTTAGCGGCGAACTTCTCGAGCATCGACGATACGGCGGCAAATCTCTCAGGGTGTCTTGGCGCTACCACAAGCCTCTCCTTTTTTAAAAGACCGGCGTCGGCAAAAGAGTTGATTATCAGCTCTTCCTCTCCATCGTGCGTACTTGCGGCGACAAAATTTTTGCGTTCGTCGGATGGAATATCAAAAAGCTCATACCCTCCGACAAACTGCTTTATATTGCCGGCTACGACTACGTTTTTGGCGCCGAGTGCCTCAAGCCTTATCTTGTCGATGTCCGTTTGCGCGAATACGGCGTCTACGAAATAAAAAAGCATCCTATAAAAATAGGAGAATTTTTTGTATTTTGGAAACGACTTATCGCTAATTCTGGCGTTAATAAGAGCGGTCTTAGCTCCTCTCATCTTCGCCGAGGCAAAAAGAAAAGGCCAAAGCTCCGCCTCCATGACGACCAGAAGTTTATGCCTTCTTGTCCAAAAAGGCAAGAAAATCTCATACGGCAAAAATCTGCTATTTTTTACACTCTTTGAGGCTTCGTCAAAACCGGTCTGCGTAATTACACTAAACCCAAAGCTTTCAAATCTTTTTGCCAGAGGCATAACTGCCTTCGTCTCACCCAGAGAACAAGAGTGAAACCAGACATCGGCAGAGTCAAGCGGCCTATTATTGAACAGGAAAAATCTTGCCGGGATTGATTTTTTGTATTTTTCTTTGATCGATAGGTAGAGCAAAAAGGGGATTGAAACCAGATAGAGCGTAAACGCAAAAACATAGTATACAAAAAGCCCGGCATAAATACCGAGCCTGTTTTGGTTAGCCGTTTTCGGCCTCCGTCTCTTCAAGATAAAGAATTCTTCCGCAATTTGAGCATGTCATTATCTCTTCGCTTCTAATAACTCTTCTATAATCGTTGTCGGTAATTTGGATATTGCATCCACTGCAAGCCTTACCGACAACCGGAACAACGGCAGAAGAGCCGGCCCATCTTTTGATTTTTTGGTAGAAGGAATACACTTTCGGATTTATCTCGAATACCAGCTTATCTTTTTTAGCATACACCTCTTTTTTAGACTCTTCAAGGTTTTTAAGATCTCCCGCAAGCGACGCCTCAAAGCTTTTTATCTGCTCGGCTATTTCCGCAAGAGACTCTTCTAGTTTTTTCGCCTCGTCTTTTTTTGCATGCTCAACCGCCTCGAGCCTAGCGATTTCTTCGTTGGCAAACGCCACTTGCTCTCTAGCTATCTCTTCTTCTATCTGAATAGCTTTGATTTCTCTCTCCGTTTTAAGAGTGGAGGATTTTTTTGATATGTCAGATAGTTTTGCAGAAAGCTCTTTTAGATGTGCATTGTGCTTATTTGACTTAAACTTACACTCTTTTGCCTCGTCGTTTAGCTCTTCTATTTTGGCTTTTATACTGTTTGATTTCTCTACTAACTTGTTCAGTTCCGATTTTAGAGACTCTTCTTTTGGACCGAATGAATCTATCTCTGAATCAATCTTTGCAAGCTCTATTATTTTTCTAAGCTCTTGGTTCATAAATCTTATTTCCTTGAGGGTTTTTGTATCTTAAAAATTTTTAAGCGGGTTTTTTGAATTTGTGATTATAGCTTTTATAGGCAAAAATTTCAAATTTTCATAGATACTTGCGGCAAATACGGCTTCCGTGGCATAGTGCGTAGCGTCTATAACACCGATATTTTTCTCCATAGCAAAAATCGCATCGTGATATTTGACGTCACCAGTAATCAGGCAGTCGGCTTTTATTTTCGGCAAAAACGATGCGCCGCTACCTGTAACGACGGCTACCCTCTTTATTTTTCCCTCTTTTTCCACGCAGTTTAGATTTTTTAGCCCGAGTTTCGTTTTGACAAGAGACACTAGCTGTGTAAAAGAACACTCTATATTGGAATATATTACGAAATCCTCTTTTGTTATAGATTCAAAACCCATAATTTCAGTCGCAAAATACTCGTTTAAATGTGTTTTGTCGTAATTTGTATGCATAGCTATTATTGAGATATTTTTTTGTACGGCAAGACGGAGAGCTTGCGCCGTAACATCGGTAAAATCAAGTCTTTTTAGCGGCGAAAAAATAAGAGGATGATGTGCGATAAGCAGCGCACCCTCGTCCATGCCACCGAGTACTTCAAGCGTAGGCTCTAATGAAAGATATATTTTTTGCACCTTGGCGTCCATATCGCCGACGATAAGCCCGCTATTATCCCACGATTCGGCAAGCTCAAATGGACTTAACTCATTTAAAAAAGAGTGGATTTCGCCTAGTTTCATTGGAAGCGTTTTAGCCTCTCTTCTCTCTCTTCCTCTTGTTCTTTGTAAAGCGTGGCGCTTGATTTGGCAAGCTCTCTGATTTTGAGGATAAAGTTTGCCCTCTCGGTAACCGAAATTGCCTTTCTGGCATCGAGCGTATTAAAACAATGCGAAGCAATAATACATTGGTCGTACGCCGGAAGCGGCAATCCGTGCTCAAGGCAGTTTTTGCACTCGGCTATCGCATCTTCAAAATGGCGAAACAGCATCTCTGTATTTGCAACCTCAAAGTTGTATGCGCTAAATTCTCTCTCAGTCTCGAAGTGGATATCGGCGTACTTGTAGCTATCATTCCAAGCTAGCTCATATACGTTTTCGACACCTTGCAGATACATGGCAAGCCTCTCCATGCCGTAAGTGATTTCGACCGCCACAGGCTCACAAGCAATCCCTGCCACTTGTTGAAAATACGTAAACTGCGTAACTTCCATACCATCAAGCCACACTTCCCAGCCAAGGCCCCATGCGCCAAGTGTCGGAGACTCCCAGTTGTCTTCCACAAATCTTATATCGTGCTCGGCTAGATTTAATCCCAAAAATTCGAGGCTTTTGAGATACTTCTCCTGTATTCCTTCCGGACTTGGCTTGATAATCACCTGGAATTGATAGTATGCACCAAGTCTATTTGGGTTTTCGCCATATCTGCCGTCACTAGGTCTACGACTTGGAGCTACATACGCAACGCTCCAAGGTTTTTTATCAAGACTTCTTAGAAGCGTTGCTGGATGAAATGTTCCAGCTCCGGCCGGAAGGTCGTAAGGCTGCACTATAGAACAGCCTTCTTTCATCCAAAACTCTTGAAGCTTCAAAAACATTTCACTAAAAGTTATCGCCATTTTGTATTAGTCCTTAAAAAAATCTATTATCCAGTTGAGTTCGCTACTCTTTTGAAGGTTTTTGTCACCTATAGGTTTTTCGGTTCCAAAACCCCATTCGGCAACGACGGAGGTCACGCTAATCGCCTTTGCAGCCTTAACATCTTTAATGCTATCGCCAACCACCACTATGTTCGACCCTTCCTTGCTTTCAAAACCGTCCAATATTTTTAGGAGCATCTCTGGGTTTGGCTTTGGAAGGGCCACGTTATCGGCGCCCAAAATAAAATCGAAATATTCCGATATGCCGAGAGTCTCTAATATCTTTGTCGCAAAAACACTTCTGCCGTTCGTCGCAACAGCCATCTTGTAGCCGCTTTTTTTGAACTCTTCTAGATAAAAATCTATCTTGTCGTACATCGATATATTTTGTCCACATATCTCATAGTAGTAAGGTTCAAAAATCGCCCTTTGATCTTCCGTAAACCTTTCGGTTCCGTAAAATACCTTTGCGGCGTTTATATCGTCTTTGTTTATCTGGTCGAGGATAAAAGAACAATCCATAGCCTCAAGCCCAAAAGCGGCCCTTGTGTGGTTGATAGCAGCCGATATATTCTCCCCGCTATCTACAAGGGTTCCGTCAAGGTCGAATATTATTATTTCGCAACTCATTATTTGGCGTGGTTTTCTACCACTTGCCCCCACATCAGCTTATATTTTCGCTTCATAAATTCAAGTTCTTCTTGTGCCACTTCAAGCTGTTTTGTCAAGGTCTCGATAGTTTTTCTATCCTCGTCGTAGATCTCCTGCATCGAGATAAGCCCCTCTTTCAAAAACTTATTCTCGCGTCTAAGGGCTTCTAATGTCTCCTCTTTAGCATCCAGCACCCTTTCATGAAAAGCGATAATAGTACCTATCGTCTTTTCCGCAAAAGAGTGGCTGATTTGCCTATCGTCATCATCGCCGCTGGCGACCACGGAATTGTTTTTTAAAACAAGCTGTGCGCTGCTGCCCACGTCTACATAGATTTCGCCGTCTTCCTCTTTATGCTCTATCTCTCCGCTATTGCAAAGATTCATAATCTCGTCTTCCGACTTTCCGACCATCGAAGCAAATTCATTTAACAAAATCCAAATAGACATGGGGTTTTCCTTAAATTCTCTTTTCTATCGTTTTGGAATCTTCTTCAACCGCTTTAGCTTTTTTCTCTTTGTCTTTTAGTAGTTTTTTTGCCACATCCTCATCCGAGAGAGCCAATATCTGAAGAGCCAGATATGCAGCATTAGTAGCGCCGGCTTTCCCAACCGCAACAGTCGCAACCGGCATTCCGCCAGGCATCTGTACGGTTGAGAGAAGACTGTCTAGGCCGTCCATCAGCCCGCCTTTCATAGGCACGCCTATTACAGGTTTTGTCGTCAGCGAAGCCACTACGCCGGCTAGATGTGCA
>JAEMQC010000059.1 GCA_022758985.1 Campylobacteraceae bacterium | reverse complement strand
TTTGCGCCCTTTTGCTTAGCATATCCGTAGAGTGGCTGACAATGGGGTTTCACCTGGCCTATCTTATTGCAATCGCAAATTTTGCGGCTGGGTGGCTACTGTTTCGATATGTTACAAAGGTACAACAGTGCATCAAAAACCTTTCAACCATCATAAAAAATGTAAACAACGGTGAGTTTGAGAGCAGAATCACCCATATTGATGACGGTGGGGAGCTATATGAGGCGTGCTGGACGGCAAATAACATGCTAGATAGGCTAGAGGTATTTATGAGAGAGACAAAGGCCTCCATTCAAGAGGCAAGCCGCGGCAAATTTTACCGCTCCTTTATTATTGACGGTATGCCTGGGCAGTTTAAGCTAAACGGGGCTCTTGTCAATAGAGCTATAGACTCAATCAAAGCAAACGCCAAACAGCAAGAGAGACAAAAGTTAAATCAAGAGCTAAGCACAATCGGCACAGGGGTGGCAGGTGGACTTTTGATTATTGAAAAAGATTTGACAAGTAGTATGAATAGCCTACGCTCAATCAACGAAGAGAGTAAAAACACAATAGATACCGCAAACAAAGGGGTGAATGAGCTAGAAAATATCGTCTCAAAACTAGATGAGCTAATCCAAAAAATAGAGGGCTCAAACGATAGAATAGAGCTTTTGACGACTAGAACCGATGAGATAAGCAGCGTCGTGAGCCTAATCAAAGATATAGCGGATCAGACAAACCTACTAGCCCTCAATGCAGCGATAGAGGCGGCAAGAGCTGGCGAGCAAGGCAGAGGTTTTGCGGTTGTCGCCGATGAGGTGCGAAAGCTGGCTGAGAGAACCCAAAAAGCGACAGGCGAAATTGCGATATCCATCCAGACGCTACAACAAGAGGCAAGCGAAATCAAGGAAAACTCCGAGGAGATGACAGATATCGCAAAATCTTCAGGAGAGACGATAGAAGGGTTTAAACAGACAATCTATAGCTTTAGCGACAATGCTCAAACGGTAAGCCAAAATGCGATAAATCTTGAACATCAGATGATTTTGACAAGAGCCAAACTAGATCACATCATCTACAAATCAAATATCTACTCCTCTCTATTTCACGCAAAAGTCAAACTGGAGCCAAAAGACCACCACTCATGCAGGTTTGGCAAGTGGTACGATAGCGACGGGCTTCAAATATTTAAAGATTCAAACGCCTTCAAAGAGGCGCAAAGGCCGCATGCGATCGTGCACCAGACGGCAAATGAGACGCTAAAATTTATAGAGCCAAAAGATGTAGCTATAGAACACAAAGCTGAGATAATAGAAAATCTGACAAAAATGGAAGAGGCGAGCGAAGAGCTCTTTGGACTGTTTGATAAAGCGTTAATCGAAACAGACAAACATTAAAAAAAGGAGTAACAATGGGACTATTTGGACCTTCATCAAGAGAGCTTCAGCTAGAGAGGGAGCTTGAGAGACTAAAAAGTGAAATTAGAGATCTAAAAGATGAAAATGCAAGATTAATAAGCGAAAAAAGAGCGTTTGAGAGCTCTCAAAATGAGAGTGGCGATGCCAAAAAAAAGATTGAGTTACATGACGAGCTTACACAACTGCTTCTAAGCTCCTGCAACCAAAATCTAAAGGTAATTCAATCAAACTTTGAAAGCTCAATTGAGCTTTTGACAGATACAACGCAAAAAGCGCAAAAAAATAGCGAATTGTCAGGTAATGCTCAAAATGAGCTTCCAAAAATAACATCACAAATGGATAGCGTATTAACGTCTGTAAACGGAATGGATGCGATAGTTCAAAGACTTGTCTCAGATATTGACGCCATCTCATCCGTAATTGCGCTAATCAATGATATTTCAGATCAAACAAATCTGCTAGCCCTCAATGCAGCTATAGAGGCTGCAAGGGCGGGAGAGCATGGAAGAGGATTTGCCGTTGTGGCCGATGAGGTGCGAAAGCTGGCCGAGAGAACACAAAAGGCAACAAAAGAGGTGGAAATTAGCATTCAAACACTCAAGCAAAATTTCTCAGAAATTCAAACTGGGGCGGAGGAGATGCTAAATGCAGTTACAAACTCAAGCGAAAAAATAAACTCATTTAGCTCCGCCTTTTCTGAGATATCAAGCTCATCAGCACAGATCAACAAAGAGATTTCAGATGTGCTTGCAGTAATCTTTACTGCCCTTGCAAAACTAGATCACTTGCTATTTAAAGTAAACGGCTACAAAGGGGTATTTGAGAGTAATGCAAACTTTGAAGTAGCGGATCACCACTCTTGTAGACTTGGCAAATGGTATGAGAGCGGAGTAGGCAAAGAGAAGTTTTCACATCTTCCAAGCTATGCATCGCTTGAGAGTGTGCATGCCGATGTGCACAACGGTATCAAAAAGGTGATGGAATATATCAAAAATCAAAATGTCTTATCACATAAAGATGAGCTCATCGCAATATTTAAAAGGGTGGAAGAGGCTTCAAAAACGGTATCGGATGTCTTGGACAAAATAACACAAGAAAAAATGCAAAGAGGCTAGGCAAGAAGGGTAGCCTCCTCCTTTGCCCTCTCGATTTCCGCTCTAGCTGATTTTATTTTTTCTAAAAATCTATTTACAGTCTCGCTTGATGAAGGGTATTCGTTTGATATGTTTTTGTATTGGCTCTCTTTGTAATCAAAGAATTTGCTAAATGCATCCACTACGCTAATAAAATCATCTACGCCTCTAACAAGTGCAAACATCTCTTTTAGCATTCTTTTTCGCTCTTGAAGCTGGATAGCGTATCCACAGCCAGTAGCAATATTTATTAGGTCGGCTTTTGAAACATATACGCCGCTGAGGTTAGGCGATAAAATAAATTTGGTTAGTTTTGACTCTTCTTCCACTATTCGCTCCTTGTAAGTATTGATTCTCTGGGTGCGCTCTCTTTTAGCGTCTTTAGTGCGTCATCCGGAATATTTGGGAAAAATCCAAACCATTCAAAAAAATTGAGTCTCAAAGCCTCGAGTAGCCCCTCCTCGCCAAAATCAGGCCTAACCGGAGAGAGCACCGGATAAACCGAGCCGTCTTTTATATCAACCCTTGAAATGAAGCCATTTTTGAGACCAAAGAAAGAAAGCATATATATGCTATCAGAAAATTCCGGGTCTACAAGCATCGATATTATCTCAGAATTTCCGATATTTTCGAGCGTGAAAGGTATCTTATCTTCTACGATGCAAAAATTTATAAACGCCGCATCGACGCCGTTTATCTCAAAAACATAGTTGTAAAGCTGATATACTCTGCTGCCCGATAGAGAGGGGCAAAGGATAGCAAATAGTTTGGTTGTTTTTGCAATCATCTATAATCCTAAAAGCTCTCTTGCATCTTCCGACTCTGCGCTGCAACGAGGGCATTCGCTACCCTCCCCGCTAAATACGCTGCCGCACGATTCGCAAACTCTTGCTTTGAATTTTATAAGCACTTTTTTGTTTTTTGTTTTGAACGTCGACAGCTCAAAAGTAGGCAGTGAACTTATCGACTTCTTTGCGCATACGTCTTCGCAAAGGGCGCATCTTAAACACAAATGAGGGCTAAAAAGTATCGCGTTTTTCATCTGCGTAACGCTTAACGCCTCGCTTGGGCAAAGACTATAGCACAAAGAGCAGTTATCGCACGTCTCGTCTATATATTTGTCGGTCGCAAAAGAGAGTCCCCCGCTCCACTCTTTCCCACTCGGCTCAAGCTTTTCTGCGATTTTCAAAAAAAGCTCTCTTTTAAACGGCAGCTTCTTGGTTTTTAATAGTGCGTAATCTATTGTCGCCTCTTTGCCAGACATGAACTCTTCGTCGCTTTTTAGCTTCTCTGCGCTCTTTTTGACGCCATCTTTTGTAAAAAGCCCAAAAAGCGACCTTTTTGACAGCTCTACGCTGCCCTCTTTGCCCTCTTCAAAAGTAGTGGTATATTTTGCAAATAGTTTTTGGTTTACCCCGTAGTAGTCGCAAAGCGCATTTGCTTCTTTGATTCTATCCTCTATCGTCTCTTTAAGAGCGCCGCTTTTGCATCCGTCGCAATATCCAAGCTCCACATAGATATCTTTTTTTGACAACGCCGCAAGACAAAAGAGCTCGTCCGCAGAAAAGGCGGCGCAGCAGACAGCGTCTTTTTTACAATCCAAAAGCGTACTCGAAGAAGATAAAAAGCCATCTATAAAATTTTCAAAAGAGAAGCTTTCTATTGCGCCAGTAGGACATGCGCCGTCACATGCGCCACACTCCACGCAACCGTCAAGATTTATCCTAACCGAGTTTTGCACCAAACTAAGAGCGTCATAAGCGCAAGAGTCGATACACTTTGCACACTCGCTAGAAACGCTGCGCGTTCTAACGCAGCTTTCAAAAGAGAGTTTTATAGCCACTATGCGTTAAGCTCCTCTAAATCGGAAAGGAGAAACTCCAACGCTATTTCCGCTACGTCCTTATAAAAAGGGGTCTTTGAGGCATCCAAAAGAGCCGGCAAAAACATCATGGCAAACGGCAATAGATGCGTTTTTATAAAATCTTTTTCTATATTCCTGATTGTCTGCGCATACTCTTTTTGTCCCTCATTGGCAGCCTCCCTCTCGTTTTTAATCAGATTCATCAAAAACTCAAACTCTACGCCGATATGATCGCCGGATACCACTCTGGCCTTATCAAGCTCGACGTCAAAACCGTATTTTTTATAGTATATCTGTACTGGATTTTCACTGCCTGAATTTATCATCTGGTCTTCAGAGGTATAAAAACTCTCATACGGTACAAGCTTAATAAGAAATAGATCCACATAGTGGGAAGCTAGCTCCTCGGCAATTTTTGCGGCGTCGTTTGATAGGTAGTCACCCATCTCTTTGGAATAGACAAACAAAGAGCGAAGCGTGTCGTCATTTTGAAGCGCCTCTATCGTCTCTTTGTCTATTTCCGCTATAAGAAGCCTGGATATTAGCGTATAGTAGAACTCTCTTAATTTTATCTGATCAATATTATGCAACTTAAAACACCTTTTTTTGCTTTTGTAAATCGTAACTCTATCACAACTTACAAAAACAAAAAGCCCCACAAGGGGGGCTTCTAAAGCCGTCAGGCTTTTGTAGGCATTTTGTACGCTTCTCTTGTTATAGGAACCCAAGGACGTTTGAGATGCTCAGGTCTTCTTAGTCCTTTTGGTCCCGGCGCCGGACGAGTAAGCTTATCTCTCCATGCTTGGAAGATTTTCATATTGTTATCGATGTTTACTTTTACGTCACCGATTTTGTCGTTCGCTCCCGCTTTTTCGATGAGAACTTTTTTGTGCCAGCACTGCATACCGCCGATAGGGTCAGGATTTGAACTAAATGTCGCATTCTGGAATGTACCGGTTAGACCGTTCCAATGTACGTGTTTCATATCCTTGTTAAACTCTGCGTACGGCCATCCGTTAGCGCCAAACTCTTTGGTCTCTTTTGGATGCTGTGGCTTGATACCATCTTTATAATTTAGAGAGTATACAAAACCCTCTTTTTTAAGCTCAGCAAGAGGCGCACCGGTACCGAGCACAACAAGCGGCTGCTCAAAGCCAGGAATATCGACCTTATCGACGAGTCTCCATCTGCCGGCGTGGTGTGAACATGTAAGCGTACCAGGAAGTATGCCCTCAGTCGTTACACACATACCGACAAAGTAACCGGACTCAAGATCAGTTACGGTATCCACTACTCTCACCTTGATAGGATCGCCCGTTTTGAGCCCAAGTTTTTTGGCGTCCCCTGGCGCCATCCACACAGGGTTATGGTTTTGACTGATTTCCATTAGCCATTTCGAGTTTATGCTTCTCGTATGGATATTGTACGGTAGCCTGAATATCGGATTGAGCGCAAACGCATTCGGCTCTTTCATATATATGTGATTTACGTGGCTTGTTACATGCACATATTTTTTCTTTTGCTCTTCGTTTTTTGGATACATCGGAATCGCATATTCCGGCCAGCCCCACTCTTTCATCCAGTCCACATAGAAATCAAGTTTTTTGCTAGGCGTCTCGAAGCCGTCTACAAGCTTGCCCTCATATTGAACGCCGACATTATGTCTACCCTCTGAAGTTTGTACGTATGCCACGTTTGTTCTAGGGTCTATTTTTACGCTGGACATCGGATACTCTACAGGCGCTTCCCAGAACTGCATCGCTTTTGTTTTTATCGTATGCTTCTCGTGGTCAACGTGAACTTCTCTTTTGTATATATCGAATATATTTGTAGCCTCAGTCCAGGTACCTCTATCCCTCATAAAGTCATAGTTAGGATACTTTTGCGCAAACGCCGCAAGCTCTTTTTCAAGCGGAGTTTTCGCATTTTGCGCCTTTTGCGCAGCAGCCGTAGCCGCAGCAGCAGCAAGGTTAGGCAAGTTTGCGAATACTGCATCGTAATACTCAGGTATTGTTACAGGCTTACCTGGATTTGCTTTTGACTCCCAGTATTGTCTAATGCCGAGGCTTCCGTCAGGGTCGGCGGCAAACACAAGGTTTATCCACATCTCGTTCTCTTCCCAGATTTCACCAAGACCCGCTTTCATATGCGCTTCCAAAGTAGCTCTTGCCGGATTTTTTGGTTTCCATCCAGTTTTTTCAAGCATTACTCTAAGAACCGGTTGACGGAAGCTTGTCCACGCTTCAGGTTTTGACGCCTCCGAGTGCTGGTCGTGTCTCTCACCCGCAAGACCAGTAGGCAAGATGTAGTCCATATACCAGTTTGTCTCAGACCACATAGGGGATGGATTTACCGTAAGCTCCATTTTTGTCTCGTCTTTTAGAACGTCCACCCATCTAAAGCCGTCCGGATTGATCCATACCGGATTGTATTGTCTAGGGAACCATACCGCAAGCTTGGATGGAACCGTAAGACCTTTTGCTCTCCATTTTTCTTGCCATGCAGTATCCGCAAGAAGGTGAGGCAGACACATGGATAGCTCATAGCTTGCAAGAGGCCACTCTGGCGGCCAGCTAAGCTCATTCCACTCGTCTACGTTCGGAGCTTTCTCGGCTTGGCAAGCTTTTCCGCCTTTTCCGGCGACGAAGATAGCTTTCATATGCTCAAAGCCAAGCTGCCCCTTGCCTTGCATAGAACCGACAAGAGATAGGGCAAATATCATGTTTTTACCATATAGCCAACCGCCCCTATTACCGGCGCTCGGTCCTCTCCAGTTAAACGACGTAATCTCTTTGCCAGCCCATACGAAATACTCATATAGTTTTTCAAGTCTATCTAGCGGAACGTGGCTCTCTTTTGAAGCCCACTCCATCGTATAGTCTTTGTACATGTCTTTTAGAACTTCTATGAAGCTCTCAAAACTGCCGTCTTTTGGAAGAGTGGTTATAAAGCCCTCTTTTTTGAGGTACTCCATATACGCCTTGTCATCCATAAGATTTTGCCAGTTGTACCAATCTTTTACGAATTTAGCATCATATTTGCCTTCGTGCAATATCCTATTTGCAATCGCAAGGAATATAGCAGCCTCGGTACCAGGCCAGCAAGCGATCCACAGATCCGCCACACCCGCAGAGTTTGACATCCTAGGATCCATAACGACAAGCTTGGCGCCCGCTTTTCTAGCTTTTGATATAAGACCGGCAGATTGCTGGAAGTAGTGTCCTGCATCGGCGGCGTGAGACGAAGCAAGCAAAACAAGCTTGGAGTTCGCCCAATCCGGAGAGGTTCTATCGTCGTTTACCCACATCAAAGAGCTGGCTCTACCGTTTGCCGAGCAGATGTTTGTATGCGAGTTTGTACAATCTTGTCCAAGAGTATGCCAAACTCTAGGCGTAAAGCCGTTTTCGTTTGGTCTACCCACGTGATACATAATGGCTTTTTTGCTAGTAGCGTCGCCGCTTTTTAGCGTTTCTCTTATTTTTTTACCGATTGTAGTTAGCGCTTCATCCCAAGTAGTCCTAACCCATTTGCCTTCGCCTCTTTTTGAGCCAGGCGCTCTTTTGAGCGGGAACGGGATTCTATCTGGGTCATACATCTGGCTATATGCGGCAACACCTTTTGAACAAGTTCTGCCCAGAGATGCCGTATGCAGAGGGTTACCAAATATTTTTTTAACAGACATGCTCTCTTTGTCTACGTATGCAAGAAGGCCGCATGACGCTTCGCAGTTGTTACATGCGGTAGGCACAAGCATATAGTCGTGTACTTTTACGTCATGTCTTGCCGTGCCTCCGTTTTTCCAGTCGTCTCCGTCCATCTCTTTCCAAGAGTTCCATTTATCAAACGGCGGATAGTATGCGAAGTTTCCGTTTGAAACAGGAATTTTGTCAAACTTTGCAACATCGCTTCCGGCTTCAAGCGAAGGAATAAATGATTTTACAGCGCCGCTAGCAACGACGCCGACACCTGCGCCAACGATTGAAAGTTTTAGAAAATCTCTTCTTTTTATCATCCTCTCTCTCCCTTAACTTAGCGGCATCATTTGCGGAGCTATAAGCCACGCATGTTTTACCATCCAAAGTCCTACAAGCGCCAACAGTGCGGCAGGAAGTAGCAACATTGAATTTTTTGTTCTATTTGATACGAATGCAAGAGCAGCCGGAATAGCAAAAGCTATAATCAGACCGAGTGCAAAATAAACAGCCATAGCTCCATGGGTTAGATAGTGCACAACCCACTCGGCTTCTTCGGATTTCGTAGGAGCAAAAATCAGCTCTGAAATGTAAATTATTAGAGAGAACAGCGCCGCAAAACCGAGGATTACGCCAAGCTTTTGCTTTTGTGCATCGTCAAGATTGATTTTGCCTACTATTAGGAATATAGCGCTTCCGGCAAGTCCGGCGGCAAGAATCATTTGAACTATCTCAGTCGGAGTCTGCCAAATCTCTCTAGCGTTTGAAAGACCCATAAGACCCGCCGTATATACAGTCGTCAAAAATGCTATTACAAGACCAGGAATAGCAAGTTTTGAGAATAGTTTTTCGTCTTTTTTGATTGTCGCCCAAAGCCACAAAACAAGAACTAGAGAGTATATGTTTATAAACCATGCGCCCCAAGTAATCGCAGAGGTAAAGTGCGAATGAAGGAATATATAAAACGCTCTAAACGGTTTGTGAAGGTCGATAACCGTAAACAAAAGCGTAATACCGACAAATATAAGACCCAAAATAGGAATAAGATATTTATAGAAAGTCTCGCTTGACGGATATTTTCTCATCATATAAAGACCAACAAAGAATACGCCGGTTGCGATAGATTTCGCCCACATATTCATAACTATTATCCAACCCCACGCTATTTGCGTAAATAGTACGTCAAGGGTAACTATCGCCGATTTTAAAACCGGAACATCGGCTACAAGTGACTCAAATATCATTAGTGGCCTCCAACGTGATTTAGGTGTCCGATTTCATTAAACAGGTTAAATCCTTCGGCTCTTGTACTTGCTAGCGGATTTAGATGAATATCTCCGGCTGAAGTATAGAAGTGTTTAGGCATTGTGCCTTTTTCAGGTTTTCTGACTCTCGTATCTTTATGCGCAGCTATATATTGGCTAATTTTGCTTGACGGATCGTCAAGATCGCCGAATATGTTAGCTTCTGTAGGGCAGATGATTACGCATGAAGGCGCAAGACCGGCTTCTACTCTATGTGCGCAATAAGTACATTTATCGGCAGTATTTGTTTCAGGATCGATATAGATAGCGCCGTAAGGACAGGCTAGTACGCACGCTGCGCAGCCGATACATCTTTGCTTATCTACGTTTACGATACCGTTATCAAGATAGTGAAGCGCGCTTACCGGACAAACCCTTTGGCAAGGCGCATTTTCACAGTGATTGCATCTAAGAGGCGTAAACGCTCTTTTTACCTCAGGGAAAACACCGAAATCTACGTATTTTACTCTTAGCCTCCACATGGACAAAGGTACGACGTTCTCTGCTTTACAGGCAACTTCGCACGCTTTACATCCGATACACAGGCTAAGGTCAACTAGGAAGCCTAGTTTCATATAATCTCCTTTTATAGTTTTTAAAAAGGCACTTATACTTGAAAGCCAAATATTAATAGGGCTTCCAAGCTCAGCAAGGAATGAACATTCTACATAATCAAATTTTAATTGAAACTGAAAAATAGCCGCTGTAATCATCACTTTTTCTAATAAATAAAAAATATGCCGCTAATAAGCCATAAACAGCGGGAGGTAATCGGCCAGACTGGATATATCCAAGGTGTTACCAAAAGTATCTATTGAGGCTCTATTTTGTATAATCCGGCAAAAAAATATAGTAACAAAGAAGCAAAAATGGAACAGAAAACAATATTTCTAGTATTAATTTTATTTTATACGCTATATACCCTCTCAAAAATATTCGTCAGCAGTTCACAGATACGTTTTCTAAAAAACTTCAACAAGGAGCTGCCGGAGTTTGATGCAAACGAGCTTGAGAAAGCAAAGAGTTATGCTATCGCAAAGGAGAGATTTGCGCTCTTTGAGAGCATATTCGATATGTCTATTTTTTGTCTATGGATTTTTGTCGGCTTAAAATTTCTGCATCCGCTTCTATCGTCAGACTCTTTGCTTGCTCAAACGTCCGGAGTAATGGCTTTCCTTGCGGCCGGCTTTATTTTGGAGATGCCAGTAAAAATAGCCTCCGTTTTTTGGCTCGACAAAAAATTCGGCTTTACGGCTACAACACCGGGGCTTTTTGCCTCCGATAAGCTAAAAGAGTTTTTACTTACGATGTTTTTTGGCGGCGCTCTCTCTTTTGTCTCTATACTATTCATAAATTCATTTGCCCTATGGTGGCTTTTTGTGTTTGGAGTAATAGCCGCTTTTATAATAGGCGCAAATATCCTATATCCGAACTTCATAGCTCCGCTGTTCAACAAGTTCGAAAAATTAGAAAACAGCGAAATTACGGACGGCCTAAAAGAGCTTGCAAGAAGAAGCGGATTCGAGCTAAACGAGATATATAGGATAGACGCAGGTAAAAGAGATACAAGACTAAACGCATACTTCGCCGGAATAGGCAAATCAAAAAGAGTCGCCCTCTATGACACGCTTATAGAAAAACTCTCCAAAGAGGAGATATTCGGTGTAGTGGCGCATGAACTAGGACACTTCAAACACAAACATATACTCTCCTCTATGGGCACGATGATGGCTGCATTTTTTTTCCTCTGCTTTCTGCTTGGAGCGCTAGAGGCTCCATTTTATAATGCGATAGGCCTTGAAAAAAACGGTGCAGCAACGGTCGTAGTCTTTATGCTCTTCTCAAGCGCAGCTCTATATTTTCTGATGCCGCTAATCAATTTTATATACAAGAAAAACGAATTTGAAGCGGATGCGTACGCCGCCAAGATGGGGTTTAAAGAGTCTATGATAGGGGCGCTTAAAACATTAGCAAAAGAGAATAAAGCGTTTCCGGTAGCGTCAAAGATAAAGATATTCTTCGACTACACACATCCACCGATTACGCAAAGAATAGAGAAGTTAAAAGCACTATGACCATAAAAGAGGCTATCAATATAGCAAAAAGCGAATTACCGGGCATAGACACGGCTGCCAAAGAGTGCACCTGGCTTTTTGCCAAAAATCTATCCATGAGCGCTGCAAGCGTCATAGCAAACGATGATGCCAGAATAGACGACGCCGTCTTTGAAAGTTTTTTGGAGCAGAGAAAAAGAGATATTCCTTTCGAGTATATAGTCAACGAGGCCTGCTTTTACGGATATGACTTTTTTGTAGACAACCGCTGCCTCATTCCGCGTCCGGAAACAGAGCTTCTAGTCGAACTCGCAAAAAGAGTTGCGCAAGATATAGACGCAAAGTCGCTTTTGGACATCTGCACCGGAAGCGGAGCCGTAGCGTGCACCATGAAAAAACTTATGCCAAATCTCTCGGTAACCGCTTCCGATATTAGCCAAGATGCGCTAGAAGTAGCAAAAATAAATGCGCAAAGACTAGAAATCGATATAAATTTCTTATTATCTGATCTTTTTAGTAACATAAAAAACGATAGTTTTGATATACTAACCGCAAATCCGCCGTATATACAAAACGGCTACAAGCTAGAAAAAAACGTGCTGCATGAGCCACACCTCGCTCTTTTTGGAGGAGAAAGCGGCGAAGAGATAATAAAAGCCGCAATAGACGGCTTTTATGAAATGGGCTTTAAAGCTTTTGTGTGCGAAATGGGTTTTGACCAAAAAGCGCCGATCGAAGCAATACTAAAATCAAAACCGGCATCAAAATTCGGATTTTACAAGGACTATGCCGGTCTTGACAGAGGTTTTTGGATTATTAAGGAAAACAGATGATAAAACTTTTTACCTCATTCTATCTTTTCTCCCTCGCCGCTTCGGCTATGGGCGTTTTCTTGCTGGGCGCAATGGTGGCGCCAATTATCTTCCACTCGGAAGTGGTTTTTGGAGTAAAGCTTTTGGGAAGATATGACGCCGGACTTATGATGAGCGAGATATTTTCTAGATTTAACTATGTTTTACTTACGACGGCCGCTATTACGATAGCGTTTGAGGGTTTTTTGGCGGTAAACAAGAAAAATAGCAAAACGATGCTCGGAATTTCTTTTATAAATGTCGCCGCAATAGGACTCTATGCCTTCATACTTACCCCTCAAATCATAGGATACCAAGCCATGGGCGAAGAGGCGCTAACATCGAAGACATTTGAAACGGTACACAAGATAGCCGAATTTGATTTCAAGCTTCTTTTGGTGACGCTTATCGTCGCTTTTTTTATGAGAATGTCAACCGTTTTGCCGTGCAATATATGGAAAGAAAAGAGGTCTAATGATTAAGATTAGAAACCTAAAAAAAAGTTTCGGCAAAAAAGAGATATTAAAAGGTGTCGACCTCGACATCAAAGAGGGTGCGACAACGGTCATATTCGGTCTATCCGGAAGCGGTAAATCAACGATAATAAAACATATAGTTGGACTTCTAAAACCGGACGAAGGCGAAATATTGGTCGATGGCGAAATGGTGACATCGCTTCACGGTAAAGAGCTGTTGGAGCTTAGAAAAAAGATAGGCTTTTTGTTTCAAAGCGGCGCTTTGTTTGACAGTATGAACGTATATGAGAATGTCGCATTCCCACTTAGAGAGCACACGTCAAAGACGGAAGACGAGATAAAAAAAGAGGTGTACGCGGCGCTAGAGATGGTAGCTCTAGAACCACAGAGGGTATCAAAACTTTATCCGGACGAGCTTTCAGGGGGTATGAGAAAAAGGGCGGGACTGGCTAGAACGATAATATTAAAACCAAAAATCCTGCTATACGACGAGCCCACAACCGGCCTTGACCCAATCATAAGCGACCAGATAAGCCAGATGATAATAAAGCTTCAAAGGGAGTTTAAAATCACATCCGTACTAATAAGTCACGACATCAAGGAGGCGTTCAAATGCGCCGATTATGCGGCGATGTTATATGAGGGCGTAATTATAGAAAAAGGCGAAGCGTCCGCCTTTAGAAATACGGACAATCAAATAGTACAGTGCTTTCTTGAAGGTAGAGAGATAAAAAACTAAGAAGGTATTATATCGGTAATTACCCTATCCTTACCGGCTCTCTTAGCTTCATACAATTTTTCGTCGGCTCTTTTAAGCATAGCCTCAAAACTATCCATCAGCGTAGCGCAAACTCCAATTGATACGCTATAGGATACTATCTCTTTTTCTTTTGTAACTATCTGGCTAGCTCTTACGGTATGTATCAGTTTTTCAAAAGTGTGCTCTATATATCGATCCTCTACGTTTGTAAGAAGCACGCAAAACTCTTCGCCGCCAAACCTACAGATAACGTCCGATTTTCTAAAACACTCGTTTAGACATCTGGCAAAATCTTTTATCACAAGATCTCCAACGTCATGACCATATCTATCGTTTATCAGTTTAAAGTTATCGATATCCATCATGCCAACAATAAAATCTATATTGCCCCTGACGGCATTTTCGTGCAGAGTTTTTCCTGTTTCAGTTAAATATTTTTTATTATAAAGCCCGGTTAAAAAGTCAAAATTAACAAGCTCTTTTTGGAATGCAATCAAATATAGATACTCTACATTGTTGTTTACCCTGCAGACAAACTCCTCTTTGCTAAAAGGCTTTTTGATGTAGTCGTTTGCTCCGAATTTCAAAAACTTAGATATGACTATTTCGCTAGCATCGCCAGATACGGCAATTATCGATAGCTCGTCTTTGCTTTTTATCTTTCTGAGCCTAGTAACAAGCTCAAAACCATCCATTCGAGGCATAAAATAATC
>JAEMQC010000143.1 GCA_022758985.1 Campylobacteraceae bacterium | reverse complement strand
TACAATGGTAAAAACACTAAGTTTGGATTGGTACGAAAATTGGGGGAGCTTACACATCGGCTCTCGTAGCTTGTGCTTTTCAAAAAGTAAAAAGTCTCATATTAAACATCAATCCACACAGGCATTTGAGGGTAGTTTAACCCCACCTTTTTGCTAGCACGGAGCTTATTTTGCTTTCTGCACTCTAAATCCAAAAGTCGATCCCATTGCCACTTTACTCTCTATCTCTAGTTCGCAAGAGTGCAGCTTTAATATATAGCTTACGAGTGCCAAACCGAGTCCTAGCGAGTTATCCCAGCTGTTTTTTGAGAGCCTATAGAATTTTTTGGTTATATTTTCTATCTCTCTCTCCGGAATACCTAAGCCAAAATCCTTTATTTCGACTTTTACGTATTTGTCGTCGTCTGTCTTTATGGTCACTATTATATTCTCATCGGAATATTTGAGCGCATTTTCCATCAAGTTTACGATTACCAGCTTAATCATCGTCTTATCGGCAACAACCCTTTGGTTTGCGCCTTCTATCCGAATCTCTCTTTTTGAGTATTTGTGCGCAAGCTGATTTTTCGCATCCTCTATGACTTCCAAAATAGAAAACTCCTCAAAACTAGGGGTTAGCGAGTTATTTTCAAGCTTCAATGAAAGCGAAAGCCTATCTATCATCGACGAGATTGCTTGTGAATTTTTATAGACTTTTTCCAGAAATTTTTCGCTTATCTTTCTGTCTATATTAGGGTCGTTTAGGAGTGTTTCTGTATACCCCATGATTGCGGAGACCGGATTTTTGAACTCATGGCTTATAGCCTCTACGATTTCGGTAGTCTGCTTGTTTTTCAGTTTTAGTTTGGCGGTATATTTACGCTTTTGGCGCTCTTTTTTCTCAAGTTTGAGAGCAAGTATCTTTAGCATTCTAGCTATCGAGAAAAACTCTGAGGCAAATGCCGGTTTTAACTCGACTTTGAAGTTTTTGGCCTCTATAGCCACCAAATATTCGGTAATTTGCGATATTTGCAGCTGTATTTTTTTGTTTATCTTGTAAGAGAATATCACACCGACAAGACCGGCAAAAGCAAATATGATAGCTATCCTGAGCCAAATTGGATATAGATATTCATCCACTATATTGGTAGGGTAGGCTATGCGCAAAAAAAGTTTTTGACCGGCAAGCTCCGTTGTTTTCGCATAGTATATATAATCTTTATTCGTAGTTGTAGAAAACCTGACGCTGCTACCGTTTTTTTCCCTCATAGCCTGCATTATCTCGGGCCTAGTAGCATGACTTGACATCTCTTTTGGATTTTTATCCGTCTCTACGAGTACGGTGCCGTTTTCGTCTATCAGCGTGATCCTAAAACCTGTTTCAGTTTTTATAGCCATAGCCGACTTTGACATCTGTTCAAAAGTCCTATTTTGGCGCAGCAGACTCTCTATTAGCGTCGCATTTTTTGGAAGTTGCCCCTTGATAGTCTCTATATCTATAGTTTTGATATAGTAGTAGCTGACGCCCATTACGGCCATAAGCACTATAAACAAAAGGGTAAGCAGATTTAAGAGGAAAATATGGTGAAGTCTTAACAAAGTTTATATCCGACGCCTCTTACCGAGTTTATATAGTTCTTGCTCTTGTCCGGGTCGATTTTCTCTTTTAGTCTTTTGACGGCTACGTCTACGGTTCTATCTTGATACATCTCTTCGTCGCGCCACACCGTAGAAAGGAGGGCATCCCTAGAGAGGACTATATTTTTATTTTTTATCAGCTCACATAGCAGATTGAATTCTAGTTTTGTTAGCGCAACCTCTTTGCCGCCTATAAAAACCTGCTGGGAATCTATTATTATTACGATATCTTTGTGTTGGAGCGTCTCTTTTTTGTTGGAAGTTCTTCTGATTACGGCTTTTACTCGGAGTAGAAATTCGTTTACGTTAAAAGGTTTCGTGATATAGTCGTCGGCTCCTGCTTCAAGCCCCTCTATCTTATGGCTATCTTCTACCTTTGCGGTTAGAAATATAATGGGGGTTTGAAACCCTTTTTTTCTGAGGTTTTTAACAAACTCTACGCCTTCGATATGCGGCAGATTCCTATCCATTATAAGCAAATCCACGTGCTCGCCGCTAAGCAGCTCTTCGACGCGAGAGGGCTCCAAGAAACCCTCTACGTCATACCCCTCTTTTTTGAGGCTATACTCTATAAGCTCCAATATGTCAAGCTCATCCTCGACAACTACGATAAACTCTTTCATCTCAAACCTATATATTTACGCTAAGTTTTCCGCCCTCTTTTGCATAATGGAGAAGTCTAGCTATATTCTCGCAATGATCCGTAACCCTCTCATGTTTTTTGATGGTTTTGATGATTTTGATATAGGTAGCCGTAAGCTCTTCGGCGCTTATCGAATTTAAAACCTCTTTTTGGATAATACCGAATATCTCGTCGCTTTTTTCCTCTTCGATATGTATAGCTCTGTATGTATCAAGGGAGAAGTTTTTGAAGCATTCAATAACCAGCTTTATTGATCTAATCGAGATAGTGTGAAGCTCTATTATATATTGTTTTATTTTTGAGATATCGGCTCCGGTCTCGATAATCTCTTGCATCCCTCTTGAAAACTTCTTGGACGCATCCGCTATCCTGACGAGCTCGTTCGTAGTTTTTAGCATTGCGATAAGCTCTCGTAGCTCGCCGGCTTCGGGCGCATACAGAGCCAACGCTACAATAATGTTATTATCTACGCTATCGGCCATATATATTAGATGTTTAATATTGCCTTCTCTAGCGCTCCTGAAGTGTTCTATGCTCTCTTCTTTGATACCTTGAAGGGACTCCTCGAAAGAGGAGAGTACAAATTCTCCCATTGTTATTATGTCTTTTTTTATATCACTTGCTTTTTGCTCAAAATTCGGCAGCATCGCAAAACCTTTATAATTAATTTGTAGAGTGTTTTGTTACAATATTATATCCCGTTCGTTACGGCACTGTTACAAATAGCCTTCGCACACTGCGAATGCCGATGTAACTTTATTGTAACACACTATATTTAAAATGCTAAGGCACAAAAAAACAGGAGAAACATAAAATGAGAAAAGGTCTACTATCCCTTTTTGCAGTAGCGGCGCTAGCAACAGGCGCAATAGCGGCAGATAAAATAAGCGGAGCAGGCGCTACATTCCCGGCGCCTTTGTATTATGATTGGGCGCATGGATATGCGGCAAAAACAGGCAACCAAGTTAACTATCAATCGATAGGTTCAGGCGGCGGTATCAAGCAAATCCAAAAAAGAACCGTAGATTTTGGCGCTTCTGACAAACCGCTAAGCCCTGAAGAGCTAAAAAAAGATAACCTTTTGCAGTTTCCCACAGTTGTCGGAAGTATAGCGGTTGCTTACAATCTTCCAGGCGTGCCTGACGGCGCTTTGAAACTATCAAACGAAGCGGCGGCCGGAATATTCCTTGGAACTATATCTACTTGGAATGACCCGCTAATCAAAAAAGACAATCCTAGCTTAAATCTACCGGATAAAAGAATTACGGTTGTTCATAGATCTGATGGCTCAGGCACTACCTTTAACTTCGTATATTGGCTAGACAAAATCAGCCCAACTTGGAAATCAAAAGTTGGCGTAGGCACAAGCGTTAACTGGCCTGTAGGTATCGGTGGCAAAGGCAATGAAGGCGTTGCAAATGTATTAAGACAAACTCCTTACTCAATAGGATATGTAGAGTATGCATACAAAAAAGAGAATAAAATGACCGCCGCACAGGTTCAATCAGCAGACAAGACTTGGGTTGAGCTAACAGTCGCCAATGTAAAAGAGGCTGCTAAAAATGCGAAATGGACAAAACAAGACCATTTTCACGAGATACTTGCTCTTGAGCCGGGTAAAAAATCATACCCTATAACAGCGGGTACATTTATACTACTGCCAAAAGAAAAACCTGAGCAAAACAAAAAAGTTATTCAATTCTTTAACTATGCATTTGAAAATGACGCTGCGGCGGAAAGACTAGGATACATTCCGCTTCCGAACGAAACTGTAAAACTAATCCAATCTTACTTCAAAGACAACGGTCTTTAATTCTTAAAATAAAGCTCCTTAAAAGAGGCGAAGAAAACTCTTCGTCTCGTCCATGTAATTCATTTAAATTGTCTTTTAATTGAAAACTTGTAAACTCGTTAAAAGAGAGTTTAAACTTCACAGAAAAAGGCCAAATCGTGGAAACAATACACACTCCGGCAATCGATCCTAAATATTCCAAAAAAGTCGCATATTTCTCTATGGAATTTGCAATTCATCAGGCGCTAAAAATATACTCCGGGGGTCTCGGCTTCTTGGCTGGCTCGCACATGCGCAGCGCTCACGACCTAAAACAAAATATGATTGGCGTTGGAATATTATGGAGCTTTGGATATTACGATCAATCCAGAAACGAAGACAATACGATGAGTATTATCTACAGAAGAAAGTCATACTCGTTTTTGGATGAGACCGGAATTATTGTCAAGGTAAAGATAAGCGGAGCAGATGTCTTTGTAAAAGCATATCTGCTAAAACCAGAGATATTCGGAACCGTACCGGTATATCTTCTAACGACCGATATTCCGGAAAACGACTATTTGGCAAGAACTATTACCCATAAACTATACGAAGCACACGAAGAAACTAGGATAGCTCAGGAGATAGTACTAGGCATAGGCGGTGCAAAAGTATTGGAAGAGGCCGACATAACGCCGGAAATATACCACCTAAACGAAGGACATGCTCTTCCTGTCGCCTTTTATCTCTATTCAAAACTAGGAAGCCTGGAAGAGGTCAGAAAAAGAATGGTATTTACCACGCACACCCCTGAGGCCGCAGGAAATGAAGAGCATGAGTGTTCGCTTCTGCACAGAATGGGCTTTTTTAATGGGCTGTCACAGGAGACGGTAAAAGAGATAACCGGACACGACGTAGGCAAATTTTCGCTGACTTTGGGAGCGCTTAGGCTCTCCAAAATATCAAACGGCGTCTCGAAACTGCACGGCGATGTTGCAAACAAAATGTGGGAGCATTATGGCAATATATGCCCTATCATCTCCATCACGAATGCTCAAAATAAAAAGTTTTGGGCGGATAAGCCGCTACAAAACGCATATGACGAATATGACGATTATGCGCTGATAGCCAGAAAAAAACATCTCAAAAGAAAACTTTTTGATGTGGTGGCCGATCAGACCGGCAAGATGTTCGATCCGGAAGTTTTGACTATTGTATGGGCAAGGAGATTTGCCGAGTATAAAAGAGCCGGATTAATCAAGCGAAACTGGGAGAAGTTTTATGAACTCGTAACCAGAAAAGAGAGACCTATACAGGTAATCTGGGCGGGCAAGCCGCATCCAGCCGACGTGAATGCCATAAAACTATTTAACGAGCTTGTATACACCACCGATAGACTCAAAAGATGTGCCGTACTGGTAAGATACGAGATAAGCCTATCTGGTCTACTTAAAAAAGGTGCGGATATTTGGCTAAATACGCCTAGGGTTACAAGAGAGGCATCGGGTACCAGCGGTATGAGTGCAGCAATGAATGGCGCCGTAAACTTTTCTATAAATGACGGTTGGCATCTGGAATTTCAAAAACACGGCGAAAATAGTTTTACGATATTTCAAGAGGGCGGCAAAGATACCGTAATTCAGGACGAGGAAGATAGCTTTAATCTGATGAATATCCTTGAAAACGAAATCATCCCTACCTATTACGACAATCCTGAGAGATGGCTAGAGATAGTCAAAAACTCTATGAGCGATATAGCTCCGTACTTTGATACCGGTAGGATGGCGAACGAATACTACGAAAAACTTTATAAATATGAACCGCAAAAATGAGAAAGACAAAAATCGTAGCAACGCTCGGACCGTCGACAGACTCCGAGGAGATGATAGAAAAGCTTATTTTGGCCGGAGTGAACGTATTTAGGTTTAATTTTTCACACTCTACACACGAATACCATGCGGCAAACCTTGCCAAGGTGCGCAAAATATCGGACAAACTAGACGCTCCGATCGCCGTTTTACAGGACATATCCGGACCAAAAATCAGGGTAGGCGAAATTAACGGAGTTATGGAGCTTGACGTAGACGATACGCTAAGTTTTTATGAAAAAGAAGGGTTTGATGACAAGCATGGCGTTACAATCAACCATCCAAACATACTCCCGTCTCTTAAAAAAGGCGATTTGATCTATCTTGCGGACGGAAGTATAAGATGCGAAGTTACGCAAAATGAGAGTGGAGTAGTGCGTACGAAAGTGCTTGTCGGCGGTGATTTGACCAGCAAAAAAGGGGTCAACTTTCCAAACGCATCTTTGCCTATATCCGCAATAACCGAAAAAGATATAAGAGATATAGAGTTTGGAGTCAAAAACGGCGTCGATATGATGGCTATATCTTTCGTCAAATCAAAAGAGGATATAGAAGAAGCCAAACGTATAGTTGCAAAATTCGGCGGCGACTGCCCAGTATTTGCAAAGATAGAAAAAGCCGAGGCGGTAGAGAATTTATCCTCCATAGTTGAGACAGCCGACGGCCTAATGGTAGCGCGCGGAGATCTAGGGGTTGAGCTTGGTCTTCCAAGGGTTCCAATAGCCCAAAAAAAGATCATTCGAGCGGCAAATCGAAAGGGAATTCCGGTCATTACGGCGACACAGATGTTAACTTCGATGATAGACTCCCCGTTTCCAACGAGAGCGGAAGTAAGCGACATAGCAAACGCTGTGCTTGACGGTACGGACGCCGTAATGCTCTCGGACGAAACTACAATCGGCAAATATCCGATCGAAGCGATAAAGGTTCTAAACGAGGCTATTAGCGAAACGGAGACGATATATCCGTTTTATAGAAACCTCGACAAAATACATATACCGTCAGATGCGATAGCCGTAGCGGCCAACAGAATGGCCGAGGATATGGAGCCAAACGCACTCATAGTATTCACCAGAACCGGCGGCAGCGCAAAAAGCGTCGCAAAATATAGACCAAAACCGGATATTATGGTATCGGTACATTGCAAAAATACCTATAGAAGACTTGCTATCGTCTGGGGTGTTAGACCGGTTTTTGTTCTGGATGAGCATGAGAGTACCGACAGGATGATTTGCGAGTTTACGATAAAGGCGCTGGAAAACGGCGTTTTAAGGGAAGACGGTACATATATAGTTACCGTCGGATACCCAACTGGGCTTGAAGGAACGACGAATCTTATACGGATAATGCGTCAGTCCGACATCGAGCACGCAAAAAACATCTGTAGTGTTTAAAACTACGAATGTTAAGATTTTAAAAAACAACGTTAATAATATAGGAGATTTGATGGCTTTGAAAGTAGCGATAAACGGTTTTGGAAGAATCGGAATGATAGCGGCGAGAATTATCGCCAAGAGAGACGACATAGAACTGGTAGCGGTTAATGCAACTATGAAACCTGATATGCTCGAATACCTGCTCAAATACGACTCCGTGCACGGAGCATACGAAGACGTAAGGCTTCTTGACGATACTACGTTTCAAATAGGAAAAAATAGAGTTAAAATTTTTAGCGACAGAGACCCTGCAAATCTTGATTTTGGCTCTTGCGGAGCGGAGCTGGTGCTTGAATGCACGGGGGCTATACTTAGCATGGATAAAGCGCAGGCACATCTTAAAAATGGTGTCAAGAAAGTAGTGTTCTCGGCTCCGGCAAAAGACGATACTCCGACATACGTTTACGGTGTAAATCACCTTGAATACAAAGGGGAGGCGATAATTTCAAACGCTTCTTGCACAACAAATGCGCTTGCCCCGATAACGAAAGTTCTTCACGACGCTGTAGGCATAGAAAAAGGACTCATGACTACGGTGCATAGCTACACTAACGACCAAAATATACTAGACGTCAAACACTCAAAAGACAAAAGAAGAGCCAGAGCGGCGGCGGTAAACATCATACCGACATCTACCGGTGCGGCAAAAGCAATCGGCAAAGTCATTCCGGAACTAAACGGCAAACTAAACGGTTATAGCCTAAGAGTACCGACTCCGGATGTATCTATAGTGGATCTTAACTGTTACCTCAAAAGAAGCGTAACGAAAGAAGAGATAAACGCAATATACAAAGAGGCGTCACAAAATGGTTACAAAGGGTTGATAGAGTATGATGAAGAGATGAGAGTTTCATCCGATTTTATCGGCTCTACGTATAGCTCCATATTTGTTCCGGACTCTACTCAGGTAGTTGACGGAAATATGGTAAAAATCGTAGCGTGGTACGATAACGAATGGGGATACACTTCCAGACTTGTTGATATGGCAAAATATGTAGGAGGCTAAGATGATTTCCACTAAGCTCTTTTTTGAAGAAGCTTTAAAACCTATCAAAGAGAGCGAAGTAGAGACTCTTTTTGCAAAAATATGCGAAGAGCAGCAAAGCATAGGCTTTTACAGCCTTCCTACAGATTCGGCTCGAACCGTAGACAATATATACAAATTCATACTTTCAAATAACGCCGTATATAAGGGCAAAATTAAAAATCTAGTTTTGCTTGGCATCGGCGGCTCAAGTCTTGGTACAAAAGCTGTAGACTGTGCCCTCAAACACTCCAAAAACAGAAACGATATCAATCTCATATTTTTGGAAAATTGCGATCCAAACGAAGTGGGCGCCCTCCTATCGGGTGTCAAGGCCAAAGATACGCTTTTTATTATGATTTCAAAATCGGGCTCTACAATAGAAACGACGAGCCTTGCAAAATACGTTATAGCCAAATTTTTTAAAACCATAGAGAATCCTAGACTCAAAAAAAGATTTTTAATTATTACAGATGAGGACTCTCCCCTTGATAGATTTGGCAAGGAATTCGGTCTTGAGAGATTTTATATAGCGCCTAATGTTGGCGGTAGATTTTCGGTGCTTAGCGCCGTCGGCCTCTTGCCGCTTGCGATACTCGGGTATGACATAAGAAAGCTCCTTCTTGGCGCCGCAAAATTCAAAAAAAGTTTCTTTGACGCGAATGAATTCGAGATGATAAAAAAAGCGCTCTATTATGTTCACAACTATGAGAAATACCCTATAAATGTCTTGTTTTCATATTCTAGTTCGCTGGATAAGCTAACGGCGTGGTATGTTCAGCTTTGGGCAGAGAGCCTTGGCAAAATAGACAAAGATGGGAAAAACGTCGGTCTTACCCCAATAGGACTTGTCGGCTCGGTAGATCAGCACTCCTTTTTGCAGCTTATTGTGGAGGGACCTAAAAACAAAAGCGTTACGTTCGTAAAGGTAAAAGAGTTCAAAAACAACTCAAAAATACCGAATATTACGATAAAAAATCTAGAAAAAACGGACTTCGTAAACGGTCTAAATCTAGCTGATCTACTAAACGCGCAATGCGAAGCCACGCTTGAGACGCTTGTGGAAAAAAATATTCCGGTAGATATAATCGAGCTAGACACCTTGAACGAAGAGAGCATAGGCGCTCTTATATTTTATTACGAACTTTTGACGGCGATTGCGGGCAAGGCGTTTGATATAAATACCTATGACCAGCCAGGCGTCGAATTTGGAAAGAGAAAACTGTTTGAAAAACTAAGCAAAAAATAAAGGATTTGCATGTCTATAGCCATAATGTGTTCCGGAGGCGACGCAGCCGGGATGAATCCGGCAATAAAGCAGTTTGTTGAGTATAGTTTTGAGTTGGGGATAAAGCCTTATCTGATATACGACGGCCTAGAAGGGCTTATAGACGATGAAATCAAAGAAGCGACGCACGAGAGGGTGGGTGGCATAATCCACAGAGGCGGTACGGTTATACGCTCCTCCCGCTCCAAAAGATTTTTCGAGATAGAACACAGGAAGATTGCGTATGAAAATCTGAAATCAAAAGGCATAGATAAGCTTGTCGTACTCGGTGGCGACGGTTCGTTTCGCGCCATGCGACAGTTTTATCACGATTTTGGCGTAAACTTCGTCGGAATTCCGACTACTATAGACAACGATATTTTCGGCACAGACTACTGTCTTGGCGTAGATACGGCGCTAAACGTCATCAGGGAGTCTATAGACGACATTAGAGACACGGCCGCATCTTTCAAAAGAGCTTTTGTTATAGAGACTATGGGTAGGGATTGCGGTTATCTGGCTTTGGTATCGGCTCTTACAAGCGGAGCGGAGATGCTGGTAGTTCCTGAGATAGAAAACGACTTTGATGCTCTAGAGAAGAGATTTAAACAGCAGATAAAAGAGGGGCGAAGCTATATAATAGCCATAGTTGCGGAAGGCGCCAAAATGTCCGACAAAGTAGCCGCATGGTTTAAAGACAATATCGGCATGGAGTCTAGGGTAAGCGTAATAGGACATATACAAAGAGGCGGGAGCCCTAGCGTGTTCGATAGGCTAATGGCATTTGAATTCGCAAAACTCTCAATCGATAAATTAATGCTAAAGCCTGACGATAGAAATGTCATAGTCTACAAAGAGTCAAAATTTGATTTTGTAAGCATAGATTATATCAACTCTCAAAAATACCAGATAAAACCAGATCTTATCAAGCTAGCCAAAAAGCTTACGAGATAAGCCGCATGCGAAAAAAAGTACTCATAATCGGCGGCGGATACGGCGGTATCAGATCTGCAAGAGCTCTTGAAAAGCACCCGGAATTAGAGGTAACACTCATAGATTCACACCCCTATCACTACCTGCAAACGGATGTCTACGATTTTATAGCCAACAAAACTACGATAACTGATATCAGCGTAAGCCTTATAACTCTTTTTTACGGTTCTAATGTTAGCTTTTTGCAGCGTAAAATAACAAGGATAGCACCCGCCGAAAACAAGATAATAACGGCGTGCGGCGAAGAGCTCTCATACGACTATCTCATTATAGCCAACGGCTCAAGGACATTCTTTCCGTCTTTCGTGGAAGGACTGACGGAGCATGCGCACGGCGTAAAGAGCATCAAAAGAGCTTTCGAGTTCAAGCTAAAGTTCGAAGAGGCCATATATAAAAAAGTAGAATCCGAGGGTACTTGCAGCCTAAATCCAGATTTTAATATAGTGATAGGCGGCGGCGGGCTCTCCGGGGTAGAGATAGCTGCGGCAATGGCGGAGTATTCGCAAAGATTTTTTGCTATGGGCGGATACGCATGTGGGGGCATCTGTGTATATCTGATCGAAGGCTCGAGCGATATACTAAACGGGCTAGACGGTTATCTTGTGAAAAAAAGCAGAAAAAGACTCGAGAAGCTCGGGGTTAATATAATTACCGGAAACAGGATACTAAAGGTTGAAGAACATTGCGTGCATCTGTCCAATAACATGACGATACCTATGAATTTTATGATATGGACAGGCGGTATTGAGGTCAGGAAAATAGAGGGTGATGGTTTCGAATACAATCAAAGAGGGCAGTTAAAAGTAGACGAGCGCTTGAGAGTAAAAGGCTTTGATAATGTATTCGCCATAGGGGATTGCGCCGAAATCGTAAATTTAGACGGAAAAGTGTTAGCGCCTACAGCTATGCTGGCAGAATTTTCGGCGGACATCGCAGCCCATAATATCATAGCAAGCAAAGATGGAAAAAATCTAAAAGAGGTGGATTTTGAGTTGCCTGGAGTTCTCGTAGCGCTTGGCGGCTACTTCACGGCCGGCATTATATACGGCATAAAGCTTTCTGGCTTTATAGGTTTTTTAGCCAAGCAGATGGTTAGTCATATGTACAAATGGCCGTTAATCAGACAATGCAAAAAAGCTCTCGCAAAATCTTGCCACAAAGGATAAACGATGACAGAATCCAAGATATACGAGATGCTGGGAAGTTACAAAATAGCGACGCCTAAATTCGCCTCTTTTAGGATAGATGAAACGATTAGCGTCGATTTTTTTCCGGCAGTAATAAAGATAGAATCCGAAAAAGTAGTACATAAAAGCGACTTTGGAGCGGTAAAGCTAAACATCTCGTCAAACGAAGAGCTAAATGCGGCAAAAGAGGAGATAATCTCAAATATAGCGGCTAAAGGCGTAAAGCTTGACGAAACAGATAGCTTTATAGTCGTGGAGATGCTTAGCGGGCAAGAGCTTTATGTGGGACTTGTCGACGACGAGATATTCGGCAAAACAATCGTATTCGGCAAGGGCGGCGTATTTTTGGAGATGTACAAAGATGTCTGCTATATAGATATATATGCGGATGATGAAGAGATAAAAAGAGCCATAAAACTAACAAAAATATCCAGGATTTTCGATGGCTTCAGAGGTTTTGATTTTGACATAGAGATGGCCGTAAAATTTATAAAATCGGTGCAAAACTTCGCCAAAGCAAACCCGGATATAGTAGAGCTGGACTTCAATCCTGTGCTATTGACAAAAGATGGACTAAAGACAGTCGACGCACGCATCAAAAGAGGCGAAGCAAGACCTGAAAAACTCGGTACGCTTAGAAAAAATAGACCAAACTTCTTTCAAAACGAAAGAGTAGCCATAATAGGCGCCTCGTCCGATCCGACAAAAGTAGGATATGCTATAGCCAAAAACTCTCTTACCTATAAAGGCGATATGTTTTTCGTAAACGCAAAAGGCGGAGAGCTGTTTGGCAAAGAGCTATATACAAGCGTATCAAAAATAGAGGGCGATATAGATACGGCGGTTATTACGATACCGTCGAAATTCGTCGTTGAGACTACAAAAGAGCTAATCAAGAAAAACATAAAAAACCTAATCATCATATCCGCCGGTTTTAAAGAAGTCGGAGACTACGATTCGGAGCGTATCATTGCCGAGCTCGCAAAAGAGCATAACTTCAATGTCATAGGTCCAAACTGCCTGGGATACCTAAATGGTCAAAAAGAGCTAAATCTAACGTTTGGTATAGGTGGCCTTAGAAGCGGTGAGCTTGCGCTGCTATCTCAATCCGGAGCCGTACTTTCTGCACTTATGGACAAGGCGTATGATGCAAGCGTGGGCTTTTCGCATCTAATCTCTTGTGGCAATATGGTCGACTTAGACTTTGCGGAGATGATAGATATGCTCAACACTGAGGATAGCTGCAAATACATATCGGTATACGCAGAAGGTATCCAAAACGGCAAAGAGTTTTTGAGAGCGATAAGAGAGAGCAAGAAAAAAGTCTATATCTTCAAAACTGGAAAATCTGCAGAGAGTAAAAAGGCTGCATTTTCCCATACCGGCAACCTTAGCGGCAACTATGAGATGTTCAAGGGGCTTATAGAGTCCGTAGGCGCTAAAATAGAGGATAATATCGAGGCGCTACTTTTCAACCCTCTAAACGAGGTTAACAATATCCTTATAGTAACAAATGCGGGCGGCCCGGCTACGATTTTGACGGACTACATAATAGACCACGGCCGAAAACTTTATCAGCTCTCAAAAGAGGAGATTTCGGCGCTTGATGCGGTACTACCTTCGAACTGGTCCAAGAATAATCCGGTGGACATAATAGGCGACGCTATGGCCGATAGATACGAGGCTACGCTCGACATAGTCACTAAATTTGAAAACGTAGACCTTATCTATCTGCTGGTAACGCCGCAATATATGACCGACGAGCTCAATATAGCCAAACTTTGCGAAAGAGAGTGGGGCAAAAAGATATATCCGATACTACTTGGCGGACATGAGATGGAGGAGGCAAAAAACTACTTAAGAGCAAAACAGAAGCTGTTTTTTAAGACGTTACAGTCTGCAACATCGTTTTTATAATAAGGAAAGGCTGCCATGCCAACAACAGAAAACACGAAAAAAATTTTAGCCGAAGTTATTGAGCTTAGAGATTTTGTAGCAAAAACGCAGACGTCCGTCGAAGGATGCAAAAATCCAAAAAGTCTTATAAATATGAGGCACTACCTAAGACTCAGACAAAAAGACAACACGGAGCTTCAAGATAGACTCACAAGACTCGGTCTTTCATCTCTCGGAAGGTCTCAACCGCATATACTCTATTCGCTTGATTTGATAGTAGAGATGCTATCCAGATGCCAAAACATAGAGTTTCAAAATAGTGAAAACGTGCTATCCATAGACGAGGCCGAAGAGATTATGGCCAAAAGAGCGATGATTTTCGGAGGAGAACCTAGGGTAAAAAAGAGAGCGGAAACCAAAATCATGCTTACTCTGCCATCAGAAGCCGCAAAAGAGCCGTCCATGATAGAGGAGTTCGCAAACGCTGGAGTAGGAATATTCAGAATAAATACCGCCCATGACGGCCCGAAAGAGTGGGGGATTATGGCTTCAAAAATAGCCGAACTAAATCAAAACCTTCACCCTCAAAACAAGCTAAAAATCTACGTAGACCTTGCCGGTCCGAAAATTAGAACTGGAAAAATCAGAAAGGTAAAGGCAAAAATAAAGCTTAAAGCCGGAACAAATCTCTATATCACCAAAAAAACCGATAACGACAGTTTTGAAAATGCTTATAGCATAGAGGTCGAGCCGGAGTTTTACAAAAAAGCCAAAAAAGAGGATGAAATACATCTGTGCACGCCGGGAGAAAAAGAGAGGAGATTAAAAGTTCTATCCGTAGAAAAAGATTACATAATCTGCGAGCTTAATAAAAAAATTACGCTTGAAGAAAATAGCAGGCTTACCATAAAGAGCAAAAAAAACATCTATGAAACCGGAATACTAAATCTACCCGAAGTAACCGAGGAGATAAGGCTTTTTGAAGGCGATACGCTGTTTTTGTCGATAGATGAAATTACGGGATACGGCGCAAGTAGAGATAAAAACGATGAAATTGTAGAGCCGGCGGCGATTTTTTGTACACAAAAAGAGTTTACGAAGGATGCAAAGGTAGGCGATAAGGTATTTATAGACGACGGTAAAATAGGGCTTATTGTAATACAAAAACAAAATAACGGCTTGCTTTGCAAGGTAGTCCAATCCAAAGCAAAAGGAGAGACGCTAAAAGAGGAGAAGGGAATAAATTTTCCCGACAGCAAGACATTGGTTGACGCCATCACCGACGAAGATAGAAAAAACCTTGAATATGTACTTGAATATGCGGATATAATAGGAATCTCTTTTGCGCAAAGCGACAAAGACATAATTGCACTCAAAGATATACTGCGCGCTAATAATAAAGAGCACATAGCGATAGTCGCAAAAATAGAGACGAAACTAGCCGTAAAAAATCTGCCTTCGATACTTGAAGCGTTGATGTATCACGAGTTTGGCGGTATTATGATAGCCAGAGGGGATTTGGCGATAGAGGTCGAATTTGAAAATATGTCTTATCTGCAAGAAGAGATACTAGATTTGTGTGAAGCCGCCCATACTCCTGTGATATTTGCGACTCAAGTGCTCGAAAACCAGATGAAAAACAACCTACCTAGTCGTGCCGAAATCACCGATGCCGCCTTTGCTCAAAGAGCGGACTGCGTTATGCTCAACAAAGGACCGTTTGCGATAAACACTATTAAAAAACTAGAATTTATTCTAACTAGAATGCACACCATCTTCAAAAAAAATAGGCTTCTTCTCGGCCCTTGCGATATATGGAACAGATGACGGTAATAAAAACGTCATAAAAAATATTAAAAATAGCATTTTAATCTGCTCTTTAGTTAAAGAGTGTAAACATAGACAAAACACATAATCATAGG
>JAEMQC010000017.1 GCA_022758985.1 Campylobacteraceae bacterium | reverse complement strand
TTATCCCGTAGTATCCAAAAAAGAGCTTCTTATCTCCACAATCTCTTTGATTCCGTGCATAATTGAGACGTTTTTGTGGTCAAAAAATGAGAGGTCTTTTAGGTTTTCTTTCAAAAAATTATATGTGCTTTCAAACTCGACATTTAGGCTAAGGGTCGTTTCGCCGTCTACGTGGCTAATTTCTCCGCTGACAGGCCCCAAAGTCTCGAACGCGCTGTAGAATTCTACCGTTTTGGCGTTTAACTCTTTTTGCCGTTTCTTTTTAAACTGCAAAACCCCTTTATCTTTTAGAACAAACGTGAAAACCTCTTTGTTTAGCGCCATTGCAACTTGCGAGAGTATCTGAAAATCATTTTTTGTGACCACCTTTGCCATCTCTTCAAGTAGCTGCGTTTTGAGTTTTGAGGCGGGATTGTCGGTTTTTGATGCGGCGCTCTCGTTTTGCTCGGCATCTTGCGCTTTTGCGCTCACCTCTTCGCCGACCTCTGCAGCCACGGGCGACGCTTTTTTTTCTGCGCTTTTTACCGCTTTTTCGTTGAGTTGTTTTTTCAGATGCTCAAGCGCCTTTAGTACCGCCTCATCCGCTTCACTCTCAGGCAGCTTGCCAAATATCAAATCTGCTATCTTTTTGGCGCTCTCCTCAAGCAGATTCTTTGTTGCCCCCTCAAAATTCTTGGCCAATACGGCAAGTAGTTTTTCTATATTCTCCGTCTTTGCGGCCTCAAGCACACTCTCCTGCGAAGCGCTCTTTGCTTCTCTTTGATACAAAGGAGACTCTGTTTTTGCTTTTTCCATCTCCGCCTTGCTTGGCACGGTTGGGAGGCTTGCCATGATGTTTTTAAACTCTCGAAGCTTATCTCTTAGCGTCTCTCCGCTCAGTTTTTCGGAAGCTCTTTGGGGGGCGACCTCTTTTTGCGTCTCTTTTGGGGCTTCGCTTTTTTGGGTGCTCTCTTGCGGGGCGCTTTTTGTCGCCTTTGGCTCATCCTTGGCGCTTTGAGTAGCGATAGTGGGCAAAGAGGCGCTTATGGCGGCTTTTAGCTCTTTTAGCACCGTCTCTTTAGTAGCTGCAACTTCACTTTTCACTGTCGCCGCTTCCTGTGCTTGCACCTTTTGCGGCTCACTTTTTGGGGTTTCTTTTTGGTCGCTCGAGCGCTTTGGCTTTGTAATCGTCTGGGTTGTTTGTATCGTCTGCGCTATCGGTCTTGAGAGTTCGGCTTCGGCAGCGGCAAGCCTTATTGCGCTCGCAGCGTTCTTGTTTGCCTCAGGCTGGGTCGTTGCGACATCGGCGGTTTTTTGCGGGGTGGAGACTATCTTTGCCATCTCCGCCTTCACCACCTCCACGAGTTTTTCAAATCCAAGAGCCTTTGATAGGGTATCAGATTTGAAAACTTCGCTTTGCAAAATGTGCGGTTTTTGGACTAGATTTTCAAGCGTTAGGGTGTTGCTCATCTGGTTTTTGACGCCATCAGCCCAATACTTCACGCCTGTTTCAAGCTCTTTTTTTGAGAGGATTTCGGTCAGTTTGCCATCTATATTCGCTAGGTATTTGTAGCCATCTTTGGTCTCCATCATCTTTTGTAGCGCCTCGACGCTCACTGGAAGCCCTAGCTTTTTCTCCAGATTTTGCGCAATGGCGGCAAGCTCTTTTAGCGCCGCCACACCTTTGAGTCCTTCTATCATAGCCTTTTTGCGTTTTCCAATATTTTCAGGGCAACCGTTAGTTTGTCCGCTCTGTCTATGCCGTGTTCACCTGCCTTATCCACAAAAACTACCTCGTTTTCATCGCTTCCAAAGCTTATCTCGCCTCCCAATACATTCAGGCAGACCGCATCCACGCCTTTGTTTTTTAGCGCCTTTTTTGCGTTTTTGAGACCGTTTTTTTCATCCATCTCAGCCTTAAACGCCACCGTTTTTATCCCATCTTTTTTTAGGCTTGCTACTATATCGACGGTTTTTGCAAGCTCTAGTGTCAGACTTTCGCTATCCGCTTTTTTTATCTTGCCGTCCATCTTTTGACTTGGCGCATAGTCTCCCACAGCTGCAGCCATAAAGAGATACGGCTCTTTTGCTATCGGTCGCACAGGCTCGCTGGTTAGCAGGCTAGGAGCGGTAGATTTCGGTAGTTTCGCACCCTCCATCAGACTCTCAAGCCTTGTCTTTAGCTCTGAGCCGCTCTCAAAGCCTATTTTTTTGATTACAGCGGAGTTTAGAGAGCTCTTGGAAGAAAGAAGCCTCACATCCGCACCTCTCACATACAGCGCCACCGCCAGAGCATCCGCCATCTTGCCGCTTGAGAAGTTGCCGATATAGCGCACATCATCTATTCGCTCCATCGTGCCGCCACCCGTCACTACAGCGTTTCGATACCCCCAAAACTCCTCACGAAGCAAAGCTCTGGCAGTTGCCAAAAATATATCCTCTACTTCGGCAAGCCCGCCTTTGCCCTCGTCGCCGCACGCCAGCAGCTTGCTCACACTATCGACAACATCGTAACCACAAAGGGTTAGCATCTTGATATTTGCCTTCGTGATAGGATGCTCTATCATAGCCGTATTTGCCGCAGGGGCTAGCACTTTTGGAGCTGTGGATGCAAGGAGCGTCTGAAGCATTAGATTGTCGCACACGGCGTTAGCTAGCTTTGCTATCGTGTTTGCGCTTGCGGGAGCCACGACAAATACCTCCGCCCATTTGGCAAGCCCGATATGGTTGTCATCATTCGTCCAACTCTCCGTATCGCTGTGAAGCACGGTGTGAGCGCTCAAGGCCTCAAACATGATAGGAGCTACAAATTTCTTCGCCTCCTCACTCATCACGACCCGCACCTCTGCACCCGCTTTGGTGAATAGTCGCACAAGCTCCAAAGCCTTATATATCGAGACTGACGCCGTTACCGCAAGGCCTATGCGTCTGTTTTTTAGGAGGTTTTCGTAGTTCATTAAAATCCAGTTATCAAAAAATCTATTGCAGCTATTATTTCCGCTCTTTTATCTTTTAGATTGGCAACCTTTTCACCTAGTACAGACAATGGGACACCAGCAATTTGCGATGTTGACATTACGACTTTTTTGTTTTTTACTTCAAATACAGGATTGAGGTGTTTTGCAGTTTTAGACTGTATAACGAGCGGCACAACAACCCTTGTTTCAAGCGATGACAAAATATCTGCCTGTACATCAAGCAAGTATGGTATTTCTTTATTTGTATTAGGATTCGGATTGGCGTAAACATCAAACTGCGCCACTAAAAACTCCTAAAGGAATCACTAAAAGTACCGTTTTTCCTAATGCGCTCGTTATACTCCTCAATGGCTGCTCTATTTTCTTTTTCCCACTTTGCCGCCTCTTTTTGCCTTAGCATTTCGGCAACTTTTTCTTCCAGCGCTCTTGAGAGATTGATTTTATACTCTTTTGCCAAAGCCAAAATCTCACTATTTATACTTACATTCGCCGCTTTTTTCGGGGCTGAAGGGTTATAAAAATTTGCTGTCATCACACACTCCTAATGCGTATTTACTATGCGCACATTATACACAAATTTATAAATGAAAGGTCTGATAAATTTTATATTCTCGTCAAACCAATTTAACGGCTCAATTTCTATGCCGTCAGCCACAAAAAGAGTTACGCCCTGATTTTTATTTTCACCAAACCAAACATAAGAGCCAAAATCACCAAGCCACTCTTTTTCTTTATAAGAGCTCCAGATTTTCACACTCCAAAATAACAGCAATATCAGGCTTTAGCTCCAATAATTTTTTGGACTTGTTTCTAAATGCTTTTGCACTATTCCAAGAGATAACTCTCAATTTTTACTTCTTCCCAAAAAACCTATCAAAAAACCCTGCGATATTTTTTTGCGGAGTGCGGGATAGCGCAAGAGAGCCGCTCTCTACGTCTTTGGTCACCGTAGTACCCGCAGCTATCATAGTGTTGTCTTCTAGCCTTACGGGTGCGACCAGCTGTGTGTCGGAGCCTATGAATACATTTTTGCCGATGACGGTTTCGTACTTTTTGACCCCGTCGTAGTTGCAAGTGATAGTCCCAGCCCCAACGTTCGTGCCCTCACCCGCCGTGCAGTCGCCAAGGTAGCTTAGATGTCCTGCTTTGACGCCGTCTAGTCTTGCGTTTTTGCACTCCACGAAGTTGCCTATGTGTGTGCCCTTCAGCTCTGTTTTTGGTCTTAATCTAGCCATCGGACCACAGTCAGAGTCTATCATCACGGCGTCTTCTATCACGCTTCCGGCCTTGACGGTACTTCTCTCGATACGGCTATTTCCCTTGATGACGCAGTGGCTCTCCACTTCGCACTCACCGACGAACTCTACGGCGTCGTCTATGTAGATGGTTTGTGGCAGCCTCATTGTGACCCCCTCCCTCATCCATTTGGAGCGGATTTTATCCAGCATTATCTCCTCAGCGTGCGCCAAATCTACTTTGGAGTTTACCCCTTTAAACTCCTCTTCAGTAACCTCCACCCATTTGACGCTTTTGCCGTTTTTGACGCCGTAGCCTATCGTGTCGGTCAGGTAATACTCTTTTTGGGCGTTGTTTGCGTCTATCGTGGCAAGTGCATCTTTCAAAAACGAGGCTTTGAAGGCGTAGACTCCGGCGTTGACTAGGCTTATCTTTTTCTGGGCCGCCGTCGCATCCTTCTCTTCCACTATCCGCACCACTTCATCACCGTCCGTTACCACCCTGCCGTATCCGCTAGGATTGTGTGGATTGATAGCGCACATTACGGCATCTGCGTCGTGATCCAAGAGAGGCCTTATCGTATCGGCGGAGAGTAGCGGCATGTCACCGTTTAGCACTATCACCTTGTCGCATTTTGGGTTTGCCGCCATCACGGCGCCTGCAGTCCCCGGGAAATTCACATGGTCTTGGATGCAAAAGCTCACATCCGAAAACTCTTTTTGCACAGCCTCTCTTATCATCTCGGCCTCGTGATAGAGCACCACTTGCACGTCGCTACTTAGCTTTTTGGCCTCTCTTAGCACATAATACAGCATTGGCTTACCGCAAATCTTATGCAACACCTTTGGTGTTTTGGACTTCATCCTTGTCCCTTGTCCCGCCGCCATAACTATTACTGAAACTGACATCGTATCTCCAAGAAAAGTTTTTTCAAGAATTTTTTAGGGCAAAACGACTTTGCAGGCTAAGGGTCAAAATCTGTGATTTTGGGGTACCCTAGCCGAAACTTAAGTGCAGCTCAAAAAATTTTGTGGAAACTTATATTTTTGAGCAGATTTTAGACCATTTTGGATTAAAAGGGTAATGCTAATGGGCGTTTAAGTAAAATTAGCTCCATGAAGAAAATTTTTGTCCTGCTGCTCTTTTTTTTACTGTTTAGCGCACTATCATACGCCGCTCCTGCAGCGACCCCGCAGATTCCAGTCGTTGACCTCACCATCAACGCACCCCAAAAGCCTGAGCAGCTGGTCAAAAGTCTAAATATTGTCATTATCCTAACCCTGCTCGTACTAGCGCCGTCTCTTGTGCTTGTAATGACGAGCTTTACGAGGCTCATTATCGTCTTTTCGTTTCTTAGACAAGCCATCGGTACGCAACAGATGCCTCCGACCCAGGTCCTTGTATCTCTCGCTATGGTGCTGACGTTTTTTATCATGGAGCCTATCGGCAAAAAGTCGTATGATGAGGGGATAAAGCCCTATATGGAGGAGCGCATCGGGTACGAGGAGGCGTTCACGAAGTCTATGGCGCCGTTTAAAGACTTTATGATTCGAAACACCCGAGAAAAAGACCTAGCCCTATTCCTTCGGATAAGAAAGATGGAAAACCCGAAAACGATAGAAGAGGTACCACTAACGGTAGTCATTCCGGCGTTTATGATAAGCGAGATGAAGACGGCGTTCGAGATAGGCTTTTTGCTCTTCTTGCCGTTTCTCGTTATAGATATGGTTGTTTCGTCGGTACTGATGAGTATGGGTATGATGATGCTTCCGCCCGTTATGATATCACTCCCCTTAAAGCTACTGCTGTTTGTTATGGTAGACGGCTGGAATCTGCTCGTAGAGAGCCTGGTGGCGAGTTTTAGATGATGAAGTGTGCGCATTTTGGCGTTTGCAACGCCTGTGTCAACTATGTGGGCGGATACAATGCGCAACTTGAGAGAAAGCTAGAGACGCTAAAAGCGGAGTTTGGACATCTCTGGAGCGGTGAATTTGAGGTTTTTGACTCTCCTGAGGCGAACTTTCGAGACAGAGTTGAGTTTCGGGTCTACAAAGAGGGAGACGACGGGCTTTATTTTGCGCTAACAAACCGAGAGAAGAGATTTTTTGAGGTAAAAGAGTGCGAGATACTCTCCCACCCGCTAAATGAGCTCGTAAAGACTCTGCCGCCGGCGCTAAATAGCGATAATAGGCTCAGAGAAAAGCTGTTTTCTGCGGAACTTCTAGGAAACGGCAAGAGTGAATGCGTACTAAACCTGGTCTACCATAGAAAACTGGACGACGAATGGCAAAAAGCAGCGCAGGAGCTATCCGAAAAATACGGCGTATACGTCAATGGGAGATCCAAAGGAGTGATCCGCACCGTAGGGCAAGATTACGTTACCAGAAGCTTCGACGTAGCCGGCGAAAAGCTGACGTACATAATCAAGCAAAACTGCTTTAGCCAGCCAAACGGCGCAGTGAACGAGAAGATGCTAAACTGGGCCGTCAAAAATGCTAGCGGCGAGGGTGACCTCATCGAGCTATACTGCGGCAGCGGTAATTTCACGATGGCATTTGCCAAAAAATACCGCAAAGTATTTGCGACTGAAGTGGTCAAAGAGGCGATAGATGCGGCGAAAAAAAATAGAGAGCTAAACAACCTTGACAACCTATATCTAGGACGCATCTCGGCAGAAGAAGCTAGCGAGGCGCTAACCGGCGCAAGAGAGTTTACGAGGCTGCAAGGTATTAATCTAAAAGAGTTTGATTTTCACACTATATTCGTCGACCCGCCACGAAGCGGACTTGGCGAAAAAGGCAGAGAGTTTGCGGCAAATTACGATGAAATTATCTACATCTCATGCAGCCCCGAGACGCTAAAGACCGACCTAGAATACCTAACAAAGACACATGAAATCAAGGCATTTGCGGCGTTTGACCAGTTCGCATACACCAATCACCTAGAGTGCGGGGTAAAACTAATCAAAAAGGATAAATGATGGAGTGTAAAATCCAGTTTCCAATGAGTGCAGAAGAAAAGGTGCAAGTCAAAAAAATACTCTCAGAGGCAAAGACGATAGCAATTGTAGGCCTCTCGCCGGACGAGAGCAAAGATAGCAACAAAGTGGCAAAATATCTGATGTCAGTTGGCTATGAGATAATCCCAGTCTATCCAAAAGAGGAGACGATTCTGGGGCAAAAGGTGTATAGAAGCCTAACCGAGATAGATAGATCCGTAGATGTCGTCGACATATTCCGAAAAGCGGACGCTCTTGCACAGGTAGCAAACGAAGCTCTCAAGCTAAATCCAAAGCTCATCTGGGCGCAGATAGGGTGCTACGACGATGAGGTGGAGGCAAAAGTGAGAGAGGCGGGAGTGCCGATAGTAACGCACAGATGCCTAATGGTAGAACATAGAAAACTGTTTGGATAAGAGATGATAACGTTAGAAAATATAAAAGAGGCTGCAGAAAATATCAAAGCGGTAATCGCCAAAGTGCCGTTTGTGCGCTCAGAGTACCTATCCGAGGGCAAAAACTGCGAAATATGGCTAAAAAAATGTAACCTCCAAAACACAGGGGCTTTCAAGATAAGAGGGGCTTTTAACCGTATCTGCTCGCTCTCGGAGGCTGAGAAAAAAGCGGGTGTTATAGCCGCAAGTGCGGGCAACCATGCACAGGGCGTCGCCTTTAGCGCAAAGCATTTTGGGATCAAAGCCGTAATCGTAATGCCCGAAGCCACGCCGCTGCTCAAGGTCAATGGCGTCAAAAGCCACGGGGCAGAGGTCGTACTAAAAGGCAACAATTACGACGAGGCTTACGCTTACGCCAAAGAGATAGCGGCTAAAAGCGGCATGACATTTGTGCACCCTTTTGAAGACGACGAGGTGATAGCAGGGCAAGGGACTATCGCCCTTGAAATACTCGCCAAAAATCCGGAGATTGATACCATAGTCGTACCCGTGGGCGGCGGCGGACTCATCAGCGGTATAGCGATAGCCGCAAAAGCCATCAAGCCATCCGTCAGAGTAGTCGGCGTCACCGCCAAAGGCGCACCGGCCATGTATCAGTCGTTTGCGGCGCACACGCCGATAGACTCGACAAGCGTGCGGACAATCGCCGACGGTATCGCCGTGAGGGACACTTCGCCAAAGATGCTCTCTATACTAGAGCAGTATGTCGACGAAATGATACAGGTGGATGATGAAGAGTGTGCCAGCGCTATACTATTTTTGATGGAAAAACACAAGATAGTTGTCGAGGGCGCAGGGGCCGTAGGCGTAGCGGCATTGATGCACGATAAGATAGCCGTAAAAGAGGGCGAAAAGATAGCGGCTGTGCTGAGCGGGGGCAACATAGATGTCAACACGCTCTCTCTTATCATCGAAAAAGGCCTTGCTAAGTCGCACCGAAAGATGAAGCTTGTCATCACGCTAATAGACAAACCGGGAAGCCTGATGGAGTTAACTGGCGTATTTAAAGAGACGGCTGCAAATATTGTGGCGATAGACTACGATCGTACCGCCTCGGATCTGGCGTACGGGGACGCAAATATCATTATTACGCTTGAATCTAAAGGCAAAGAGCACCAAGAGACGATAAAAGAGGCGCTACGAGCCAAGAAGTTTAAATTTTCGGAAGTGATGTAAAAGGCCGTTAGGCCTTTTTGGGTTTATTTTTTCGCAGGAGCGTTCGTAAGAGCAGATTTCACCTCTAAGTCGCTCTTTAGGCTAGCCACACTCTTTTCACCGAACCCTTTTACGTTTTTAAGGTCATCCACGCTTTTGAAGCTTCCGTTTTTTTGCCTATACTCCACTATTGCTTTCGCTTTTGCAGGACCTACGCCTTTTACTTTTTGAAGCTCAGCCTCGCTAGCCGTGTTCAAATCTAATTTGGCAAACAAGAAAGAGACAAACAACAGAAGAAACGCTACAAATTTCATGAATACTCCTCTAGAATTTTTATAAATCCTAGAATATCACACGAATAATAAATGATTAGTTTTTACGAAGATTGATGGCGTGCCCGACAGGATTCGAACCTGTGACCTTCAGAATCGCAATCTGAAACTCTATCCAGCTGAGCTACGGGCACAAAAAATAAAAAAACCGTCACCTAAGCTTAAAAGCTATTTTTTATCGACGAATATCGTCGTACCTTTTGAGAATGGAAGCGTAGTCTTGATATAAGGTTTTTGGACATAATCCACAACCTTACCAGTAGAGTAAACTCTAGCCGTACCGTAAATCACACCATCTTTGACTTCGCTAGTCAAAACCTCGGCTGCATATCTCTCGCCGGCTTTATCTTCTTTCCAGGCATCCCAGTTTGGGAAGTTGTATGCGCAGCCGCCAAAAGAGAAACTGAGCATCAAAGCCGTAAATAAAGCTATATATTTAGTTTTCATAAAAACCCCTTTTGAGTTAGGCTCTCAAGCATATAAGGCAACGGTTTGGAAGGTGTATTCTACCACACCTTAGGAAAAATTATCCGTATATCTTTCTTAGACTGTCTAGTTTTGAGGTCGCATTGAGTAGTAGCATATCCGCCGTCACAAGCGCCGCCATCGCCCCGACGACCACAGCGCCGCGCGCCGCTATACAAGGGTCATGTCTGCCTGTTAAATTCATCTGGACGTCGTCGCCATCTTTGTTTACGGTTTTTTGTGTAAGAAATATCGACGGCGTAGGCTTGAAATATACCCTTAGCTCTATGTCTTGGCCGGTGCTGATGCCGCCTAGTATTCCGCCCGCATTATTGGATAAAAAGCCCTCTTTCGTGCGTTGATCGTTGTTTTGGCTGCCTCTCATAGACGAAGCTTTGATACCGGCGCCTATCTCGACAGCCTTTACGCCGTTAACCCCCATAAGGAGTCCGCCAAGCTCGGAGTCGAACTTATAATATAACGGCTCGCCAAGTCCCGCCGGAGCCCCTTTGATACGCACCTTGACGGCGCCGCCTACGGAATCATGGGCATCCCTTGCAGCCTCTATTTGCGCTTTCATGGCAGCTTCTCGCTCTTTGCAAAGGGAGAATATCTCGCTACTAGCCGCAAACTCAAAATCCTCCTCTAGCGCCACTACTTCGCCTATCTGAAAAACACCATACTCTACTGATATGCCAAACTCTCTTAGAAGCATTTTGGCAAACGCTCCAGCGGCCACTCTGGCGGCCGTTTCTCTGGCCGAGCTTCGCCCACCCCCGCGATAGTCTCTAATGCCATATTTTGATAGATAACCAAAGTCCGCATGTCCAGGTCTAAAACTATTCGCAACAGCGCTATAATCACCAGATTTTTGGTCTTTATTTCGTATGAGCACTGCTATCGGCGTACCGGTGGTTACTCCTTCGAATACACCGCTCAATATTTCAGGCGTATCCTCTTCGTTTCTTTGAGTTGATAGCTTGTTTTTACCGGGCCGTCTCTTGTCCATTTCGGATAGTAGAAATTCCATATCCACTTTCACGCCGGCCGGTATCCCGTCAATTACGCATCCGACTCCCAAACCGTGAGACTCGCCAAACGTCGTTACCCTAAGTGCGCTTCCAAAACTATTCAACCGTTATCCTTTTTAGTATTTCTAGAGTCTTTTTGGCGGCCTCTTGCTCGGCCTCTTTTTTGCTGGGTCCGGATGCGCTCGCATAGGCTTTTTTGTTTATTAGCACCTCTACCGTAAACTCTTTTTTGTGATCCGGACCGCTTGAGCCTACAAGCATATATTCCGGAGTTACGGCAAACTTTGCCTGTGTTAGCTCCTGCAAACTCGTCTTGTAGTCGCTAAAAAGCGTCATTAGGTCTATCTTCGGATAAATTTGCTCGATGAGCGCTATCGAAATCTCCCTAACCTTATCAAGCCCAAACTCAAGATATACGGCTCCCATCAGCGCCTCAAAAGCGTTCGAGAGAATTGACGGCTTGTTTCTACCGTCGTTATTCTCCTCCGCCGAAGAGATCATGATGTATTCACTGAGTTTTAGCGCTTGCGCCAGCTTCATAAACCCTTTCTCGCTAACCAGAGAAGCCCTAATTTTGGAGAGGTTCCCCTCGTTTGCCGAAGGAAATTTCATATATAGATACTCGCCCACCACGAGGTCTAGTACCGCATCGCCCAAAAACTCTAGCCTTTCGTTATTGTAAGGCTTTTTGCAGCTTTTGTGGGTAAGCGCCTGTACTAGCAGCTGCTTATCGCTAAATACAAGACCGAGGCTTTTCTCTAGACTACCTAACTCCATACACTCTCCTAAAATTTTTGGGCTTCGCTTTTTGCTATCAGATCGCACTCTTCGTTTTGCGGGTGACCGTTATGCCCTCTTACCCAATGAGCGCTTACCCTGTGGGGCTTTGCGGCTTTGATGTACTCGACCCACAAATCAGGGTTTTTAACGTCTTTGAAATCTTTTTTTATCCATCCGTGCAACCAGCTATTAATGGCGTCGGCGACATATTTCGAGTCCGTTATTATATCAACAATACACCCTTCTTTTAGGGCCGACAAGCCTTCAATCACGGCTTTTAGCTCCATGCGGTTGTTCGTCGTATGCGCTTCGCCGCCGCTTACCGTTTTTCTATGGAGTTTTCCGCCCGCTTCATACTCGAGTATCGCACAGTATCCGCCAGGCCCCGGGTTTCCCAGACTAGAACCGTCCGTATAAATGGATACTTTTTTCACCAGCTCTCCAAAAACAAAGCCGAATCTTGACTTACTTTAGTTATTTCCGGCGCCACCCTGCATTCGTCTATAGCGCCGCAACATTTACAAGAAAAGAAGTAGTCTATATCGAGATTGCCGCATTTTTGACATACAAATTCAAAGCCAAGCCCAATTGCCATATTCGGCTTCGCAGATTTTGCGGCCGTCAATACGTCAAGTTCGAATATTCCGCTCTCCACGGACTCTTCATACCTCTTCGTCTTTACCGCCAAAACGCTTTTTACGACCTGATTGGCGCTCTCTTTGAATATCTCCTCGTCCAGCTCAAAACTCCACAATATATCCAAAAATCTCACGTCGCCCTTATCCGACAAAAAAGTCGCAGCTCTCTTTTGGTCGGTTAAGAGAAGCTCTTTTAGATACTCTCTGGCGAAATAAGGGCTAAATCCACAAAGAGATTCCAAAATCGACAACTTCTCATCAAAAGTGGCCGCCGATTTCAAAGAGACAATACCCTCCAAAAAGCGCCTCTCTTTTTGTTTGTCCACACCCATCTCTATAAGTGCGTCAACGGCCTCCAGCGCCTTTTGGTATTCTCCTCTTTTTTCGTAAAGCCTTGAGAGTTTCTCCAGTACGGCTTGATTTCTAGCCACAAGTCCGAGACTCTGCTCATAAGCATCCACCGAACGCTGCAAAAAGCCGCTCTTTGTGTAAATATCGCCCACACAGGAGAGTATTTGGGCTCTTTTTGCCTTTTCGAATACGGAGAGCCACTCGAGAAGCGCAAGATATATTTTTAGCGCCTTTTCATAGTCGCCGCCATCATAATGAGCTTTTGCGACCTTCGTCAAAAGTTCTAGGCTATCCGGATGCGCTTCCAAGATTTTCACGTAGCCGCCCTCATCTGAACCGGACGGAAACTTTTGCAAAAATCTCTTTATTCGCCTACTTTCCGTATCATTTTTTAGCTTTCCAAAAAACATAGAAAGGGTAGCAATAGTGGCAATAATAAGCAAAAAAGCCATTATTCCAAACAACGGATCCCGATAATCTAAAAACAGGCTACTCATGCTGCGATTGTACCAAAATTCGGTATAATCGAGAAATGATAAAAACCGAATCCATCGAAGCGCTTAAAAGCATGATCGACATCGTCGACGTCGTTTCGAACTACGTCGAAATCAAAAAAATGGGCGCAAACTTCAAGTCTCCCTGCCCGTTTCACTCCGAAAAGACGCCGAGCTTCGTCGTAAGTCCGAATAAGCAAATATATCACTGTTTCGGATGCCACGCCTCCGGAGATGCTATAAAGTTCGTCCAGGAGATAGAAAAAATCAGCTACGCCGAAGCGATAGAGAAGATAGCCGCAATGTACAACTTCAAACTCGAATACGACACTTCAAGCGGCGGGCAGATCAAAAAAAGCGACATACTCGAAAAATTCAACGAATACTTCAAAAAATGCCTCGACAATAACCGCACGGCAAAAGAGTATATTATCGCAAGAGGCGTATATGAATCCAGCATAGAGAAGTTTGAGCTTGGCTACGCCCCGTCATCGCAAGCCCAAATCGAATTCGTAAAAAGAAGTTTTTTGCCGGTTGCCGAAGCCGTAGAGTGCGGTGCGTTAGGCGATGAAAACGGGAGAGTGTTCGCAAGATTTGTCGAGCGGATAACGTTCCCGATAAAAAACCAAAACGGCAAGGTAATAGGATTTGGCGGGCGCACCATCACGAACCATCCGGCAAAATACCTAAACTCTCCGCAGACGAAACTATTTAACAAATCAAAAGTGTTCTACGGCATCAACGTAGCCAAAGAGGCAATCGCAAAACAAAAAAGTATGATAGTGTGCGAGGGATATATGGACGTTATCATGCTGCACCAGGCCGGCTTCTCAAACGCAGTAGCGGTACTTGGAACGGCGCTCACAAAGGAGCATCTGCCGACTATCAAAAAGGCGCAAGCCAAGGTAATACTGGCCTTTGATACCGACGGCGCAGGACTAAATGCGGCGTTTAAGTCCGCAAAACTAATGCTTGAACACTCGGTAGACGGCGGGGTAGCCATATTTGACAAAGGACTAGACCCTGCGGATATGGTAAAAGATGGCAAAACCATGGAGCTGGCCGCAATCTTTAGGAAGACAAAGCCCTTTATAGAGTTCTTGCTTGAAAACATAGCCAAAAAATACGACCTTTCAAACCCTCTTGAAAAAGAGAAGGCGGCAAACGAGGCCAAAGAGATTCTTGAGCTTCCCAGCCGAATCTTTGCCGAAGAGTATAAAAGATTAGCGGCGGCGATACTCAAAGTTCCTGCCGATTTTTTTAAACTCTCGAAAAAACAGAGCTTTGAGCAAAAAATAGTAGAAAAATACGACCCGGCGGAAGCGGCGGCGATAAAGACGATGCTAAAAAACCATGCGCTTTTGGATATGGCGCTAAACAGGATTGAAGCCCAGATGTTCGAGTATCATAGAGACCTATTCTTGCTAGTATCTTCCGGTAGTTTCGATTCGCCTCTTCTTTTGGAGCTAGAGGGCAACGACAAGATAACGCCGATGAGCGAAGAGGAGCTCATCTCTTTCCTTATAGCCAAAAGCGCTATTTTCTACGATAAGATGCTAGTAAAACTCAAAAACTCAAAAACGGTACCGGCAGAGCAAAAATCTTTTTATATGCGAAAGATTATGAGCATAAAAGAGAGGCTAAAAAAAGGGGAGTTGCGCGAACTAGATATAGACTTAATCGCCAAGCTCGACATAGACTGAACCGTATCTAGATATCACGTCTACCTCTAGTTTTATCTTCTCGTTTTTAAAATCAAACTCCACGAATTTACCGTTCATATTTATGTCTGGTTTTTCAGTGCTAAACAGCCTTATCACGTCCTCTTTTGGCACCCCTTTTTGGACACCAGCGCCTACCGCTTCAACGGGTGTTTCTAGTATCGGCGCTACCGTGCTGTTAAATTTTTGCAAATCAAACGGCTTTGCTATAAAGCCTGCTACGTTTAGCTTCTCGAAGTTTCCCATCAAAGAGGGGTCAAAAGCGCTCGATATGACTATAATCTTTAGCTGATCATACGCCTTATTCTCTCTTATTTTTTTAACGGCGACCAAGCCGTTCATAACCGGCATATTGTAGTCGATAAACATCAGATTTATATCCGGATTTGCCGAGAGCGTTCTTAGCGCACTCTCTCCATCGCTGACCTCGAGTATATTATTTATGCCGATGCGCTCCAGATTTGTCCGTACAATCTTTCTGATGGTCTGACTATCGTCAACCACAAGTACTTTAAGTTTCATTACATCACCGCCAAAATAAAAATCGAATATTTAGCTGGAATCTCTATTTTTCTCTCTTCCAAAAAGTTTTTAGCTGCTATATTGAGCCACTCCCTGTCGGTAGTTATACCCTTTGCGATAAAAAAATATTTTCCGCCTTCCCTTTTGATATCGTATCTATCGACGCTAACTGACAAGAATTTTTCCTCGCCCTTTAGCTTCGTTTTGAAAAATAGTTTTTTTGTTTTGTTGTTTATGGAGAACTCTCTTAGCTCTCCATATCCGCCTTCTTGAAGGTAAAAATCAAGCGCAGCCCTTGCTATATAGGACAAAACCTCATTTTTATCTTCAAAATTAACAGGTTCTTTTTTTATACTCTTCGCATTTGGCGCAAGAGCCTCGTTAGAAGCCGCAGAACACCCGTAAAATACAAATAAAATACAAAAAATGAATACTATTTTGACTCTCATTCCACAATTTTACCAAAAATAAAATTTTCTTTTTTCCCGACTTTAGTCAAAAAGAAAAAAAGGGGGGCAAAAACGACGGCGCTTTGACATCCGTGTGGCAATTGG
>JAEMQC010000047.1 GCA_022758985.1 Campylobacteraceae bacterium | reverse complement strand
ACGATTTCGAGTATCGCCGGTTCGGTCGTGACGCTAGCCTCTCCGCTAAAGGCAAATGTGGCTAGTGGGGATCCGGTGAGTAAGATTACTCCTCTATCAGATGTCGGGCAGCTAGCAGGGTCAGGACAAAATATAACAGAGTTTGTAAAAAGCGGCATGGCGCCTCTTAGCGTGGGCAACTCTACGGCGTGGAACGACACATGGGATCACTCCACGTTTAATTTTAATATTGAATACAGAAATAGACAGACTGGGTTGGAGGCCCAGCCACAAGAGCTTCTATCAAACGTGCTTGGCGGCTTGCCTACGGGAATTACGCTAAATGGAAACACACACGCTTTTACTCTTGGCGCAGGAAGTACGATGAGAGATCTTGTTGATCAGATGCAGAGTGCGCTTGACGCCGAGTTTGGCACAAATCAGTTTTCGGCTTCGCTTGTTAGCGGAAGAATAGTCGTAAAAGATAAGAATATCGACCCGAGATATAGCGATATGCAGTCATCCCAACTGGTAACTATGACGCTCAATGCCCCTGCCAATACGTTCGCTTCTATCAACAGCATCGAGTCCGATAGGTCGTATTTTAAAAAAGACGGGGCAAAACTAAGCGGCAACACATCGCAAATAGTGAAGGCCACAAACGATTATGCCAAGCCTACCGATACCCTATTGTCCGCATCTGGGGCTTCTACTCTTGTCGGTACGCAAACTACGATGCAGGTAACCACGATAAACGGCAACAATTTAACCGTTACGATAGATTTTGGCGCCACAGGCTCGACATTTAAAGTTGGGGGAAATACCTATAATATACTAAATGCGGCATCTCCGCAAGTGACTACTCCCGGCGATCAGGTGACATATCGGCAGCTAATGGACGTCATGGCCATGGTAATAAGCGATACGTTGCCAGCCAGCGTTACTCCGGCGAATCCGACTCCGGCAGAGGCTGCGGACTATAATGCGGCCGTTACAGCGGCATCCAAAAGGGCGCACGTGTATATAAATGATACCGGTAAGATTGTTATGGAGGATAAAACAAGTTCCGCCACCAGAGCAAATCTCTCCATGTATGATTCGGCTACGAATACCGGGTTTACAAAGTCGGCTACCATAAATACGACTACCGTAACCCTAAACTCTAATAACGCTATAACCGTTGATGACCCTTATATTTCGATATTTGACCAACTTCAGATGGCTATAGATGCAGTACTTGCAGGTAAGACCAGAGCTACGGATGACGGCGATGATCCTAGAAACAGCGGGATGCAAAATGCCATAACGGCAATAGACCACATATTTGACCATGTCGTCAGAAAACATACGGATATAGGCGCCGTTAGCAATGCGTTTCAGCTTAGCAAAGACAGGTCGGACGCTCTAAGAATAAACGTCAAAACGGTACGCTCAGAAATACTGGATACTGATATCGGCTCGGCATATTTGGAGCTCAATCAAAGAAATATCAACTATCAAGCTCTGCTTTCCACTGTATCAAAAATAAATAACCTATCGCTAGTGAATTACTTGAAATAGGCGAGCTCGGAGTGTATTTTTGCTATAATTTAGCCAAAAACCGGGGGATGCCACTATTTTAAGAGATATAGCTTTTTTAGCGGGACTTGCACTACTTGGATTTTTGGCTTTTGCCACGATAATAGGCTCTCCGGCGCTCGTTGGAAGTTTTGGCGCTTCGTTTGCGGACAGAAACATAGAGCTTTTTGGCGTTTTGGCGTATATATATCCTTTTGCGCTCATCTATGCATCATACAAACTCTATAAAAATCCGATAATAGATTTTAAACGCACTTCGTTTGCGGCTTCCGTGGCGCTTTTGTTTGTGCTTTTTTTGATGCTTCAATCCATAGTTTTTGAAGGCAGCGTCTACAAGGGGATAATAGGAGAGGGGCTCGTTGCTGGTGTTACGCCTATTATCGGTCGCGGCGGTTTTTGGATAGTTTGGGCGTGCTCGTTTGTTCTCTCTTTGGCGCTTATGGCGGAAGAGGGTGTAGATAGACTCTTTCAAAAACTTGTCGTATTCTTGTCAAAACTAAAACCGTCTTTTGGCTTTTCAAAAAAAGAGAAGCAGCAAGAAAAGCCTATAAAACGGGAAAAAATAGATAGTACAAAACAAGAAGAGTTACCTTTTGTAGCGGATGAGACTTTGCAGATTAAGGCGGAAGATAATGAGCCGACGATGATTGGCGTCAAAGAGCCTTTAGTCGATGAAGAGTCGAAAAAAGCCGCAAAAAAATCCAAAAAATCGACCTCAAGCGATGTCGAAATCGTAACGGAGCTAGAAGAGAACAAAGCTCTTTTGGATGAGATAGAGCTTGGCGAGAGCGATAAGCCCAAGGGGTGGAAGCTGCCAAGCAGCGAGTTTTTTGCCAAGGCTCCAAGCAAAAAGAATGAAGCCAATGAGGACGAGATAGACGAGAAGATAAAAGAGCTTATCGAGAAGCTAAGACGCTTTAAAATCGAGGGTGATGTCATTCGTACATATGCTGGTCCGGTCGTTACTACTTTTGAGTTCAAGCCGGCTGCACATATTAAAGTCTCTCGTATTTTGACGCTACAAGACGACATAGCTATGGCTCTGAAGGCTCAAACTATTCGTATCCAGGCGCCAATTCCCGGCAAAGACGTGGTAGGTATAGAGATACCAAACAAAGAGATAGAGACTATCTATATGAGAGAGATCATAGAGAGTGATATATTCAAAAAATCGCTTTCGCCGCTTACGCTGATACTTGGTAAAGATATAGTCGGGAACCCTTTTGTTACGGATTTGAAGAAATTGCCGCACCTTCTTATAGCCGGAACAACCGGAAGCGGTAAATCCGTAGGTATAAACGCGATGATACTTTCGCTTCTGTATAAAAACTCTCCTGATGAGCTGCGGCTAGTGATGATAGACCCTAAAATGCTCGAATTTTCTATGTATGACGGTATTCCGCATCTGCTCACGCCTGTTATCACAAAGCCAAAGCAGGCGATAAACGCCCTTGCAAATATGGTCTTAGAGATGGAGAGACGATATTTTCTCATGAGTAAAACAAAGACGAAAAATATCGAAAACTTCAACGAAAAAGCATTGTCCGTTGGAGAGCAAAAGCTTCCTTATATCGTCGTAATAATAGATGAGCTTGCCGACCTTATGATGACTAGCGGCAAAGAAGTCGAGCTCTCCATCGCTAGACTAGCACAGATGGCTAGGGCATCGGGGATACACCTCATCGTGGCTACGCAAAGACCTAGTGTAGATGTCGTAACGGGACTTATCAAGGCAAATCTGCCGTCAAGAGTTAGCTTTAAGGTCGGACAAAAAATCGATAGCAAGGTTATTCTAGACCAAATGGGCGCCGAGAATCTTTTGGGAAGAGGAGATATGCTCTTTACGCCTCCCGGAACAAGCGGCGTAGTCAGGCTACATGCGCCTTGGAGCTCTGAAGCTGAGATAGAAAAAGTGGTTGAATTTCTAAAAAATCAAAGAGAGCCAGACTATGACGAGAGCTTTTTGGATGAGGCTAGAAGCGGTGATGGAGGCGGTTTTGGCGGAGGAGTTGACGAAGGTGAGCTCGACGAATTGTATGAAGAGGCAAAAAATATCGTTTTGAGCGAGCGCAAAACCTCTATCAGCTATATACAAAGAAGGCTGCAGATAGGCTACAATAGGGCCGCAAGGATAGTCGAGCAGCTAGAGGCGATGGGTGTTATTTCTCAGGCAAATAACAAGGGAAATAGAGATATATTAAGCTAATAAATTTTGAGGGAGGCTACAAAAGTGTCAACTCCAAACAACACGGAAAAAACATTTGCGGAAGATGAGATAATAGTATCAAAGACCGATACAAAGGGGATAATAACCTACGGCAACGAGCTTTTTATCAAGATGAGCGGCTATACTGAGGAAGAGCTTCTAGGAGCAAACCACAACATTATCAGACATCCAGATATGCCAAAAATAGTATTTAAACTACTTTGGGATACAGTGCAAGCCGGTAAAGAAATCTTTGCGTATGTCAAAAATATGGCAAAGGATGGAAGTTACTACTGGGTGCTTGCAAATGTTACTCCTAGCTATGACTTGAAAGGAAACATCATAGGCTACTACTCCGTTAGACGAAAACCATCCCGTGAGGCGATAAACAAAATAGCTCCGATCTATCAAGCGCTTATAAACGCCGAAAAAACAGGCGGAATGAATGAGAGTCTTAAGCTTTTGGAATCCACTCTTACTTCGGTCGGTATGAGCTACGAAGAGTTTGTGCTTTCGCTGTAAATAGTTTGTTTCAAGGAATTTGTTTTGAAAGGTTTTAATACCAAAGCCGTCCATGTGGCTTACAATCAAAAAGACCCGACAGCTATGAATAGAGGATTTTGAGGATTTGGTGGACGATTTTGCTCAGGCGTTAGCCTCTATTTGATAAACTATACGAAAAAAACGGAGTTTAGAGATGGGGTTATATCCCGAGTTTCCTAGTGATTTAAAAGAGTTAAAACAAAAAAGCATCGAAACGATAGAAAAAAACAAAAAAAAGATAAAAAAACTGCTAAAACAAGAGAACAAAAGCTTTCAAAGCTTTGTCCTCCCTTTTTTAGAGCTTGACGACGAGCTCGCATTCTACACGCAGCCCATATTTCATCTCAACGGCGTCAAAAATTCAAAAAAAACCCAAAAATGCGTCAAAGAGATTTTGCCGATACTAACGGACTATGAGACGGAACTTTCTCAAAACGAAGAGTTGTATGAGGCATTAAAATCGGTATACGAAAACGAAAAAAATAGTCTTACAAAGGAGCAAAAAACCGCTCTTGAGCAACAAATCCAGGAGTTTGAGCTAGAAGGCGTAGGTCTTGATGACGCTAAAAAGCAAAGAATAAAAGAGATAAACGAGGAGCTTAGCAGATATCAAAACGACTTTAGCCAAAACGTACTAGACGACACCAACGCTTTTGAAATGATAGTGGACGAATCGGCGGTAAGCGAGATGCCCGAGTTTGAGAAAAACTCGGCAAAAGTAGAAAAAGACGGCAAGGTTGCATATAGATTTACTCTGCAAGGGCCTAGCTATATAGCCTATATGACATACGGCTCGGACAGGGCAAAGAGGGAGGAGCTATACAAGGCTTACGTGACTAGGGGTGATAAAAACGGAGAGTTAATAACAAAAATACTGTCGCTTAGAGATGAGAAGGCAAAACTGCTAGGGTTTGACTCGTTTGCATCGTATTCGCTAGCCACGAAGATGGCCTCTTCGCATGACGAAGTGCTGGAGTTTTTGCTCTCTCTTGCCGCAAAGTCGAAGCCTGCCGCCCAAAAAGAGATAGAGGATCTAAAGGCGTTTGCTGCAAAAGAGGGTGTCGGCGATTTGCAAAGCTACGATACGGCTTATTTTAGCGAGAAACTGAGGCGTGAGGCGTTTGAGATAGACGAAGAGTATTTCAAACAATATTTTGAGCTAAACTCGGTAGTTAGCGGTATGTTCGAGTTTTTGAATAAGATGTTTGGCATTGAATTTAAGCAGGTAAAAGCGGACGTCTGGGATAAAAGCGCCATGGCTTTTGACCTATATGAGTATAATAGACCTATAGGTAGGCTCTATATGGATCTTTGCGCCAGAAAGGACAAAAAAGGCGGCGCATGGATGGACAACTGGATAAATGCGCATATAGACAAAGATGGCAAACCGGTATTGCCGGTAGCTTTTATAGTATGCAACTTTCCAAAGGCCACAAAAAAAGAACCGGCGCTTTTAAGACACTATGATATAGAGACCCTATTTCACGAGATGGGGCACGCCCTACACCACCTTCTCGCCAAAAACGCAGTGTCATCCGTATCCGGCGTAAACGGCGTTATGTGGGACGTCGTAGAGTTCCCATCTCAGTTTTTGGAAAACTTCGCATACGAAAAAGAGGTGCTAAAGCTGTTTTCCTACCACTATAAGACAAAAGAGCCGTTGAAAGACGAAGATATGGACAGGCTAAAGGCGGCCAGAAACTTTCAATCCGCTATGGCGATGCTAAGGCAGCTGGAGTTTGGGATATTCGATATGAAAATTCACAGAGACGCCAAAAACGAAGCACACGCCGACGAGATACTAAAAGAGGTTAGAAAAGAAGTAGCGGTAATTCATCCGCCTGAGTATAATAAGTTCCAAAATTCGTTTACGCACATATTCTCTGGTGGTTACGCCGCCGGGTATTACAGCTACAAGTGGGCCGAGGTGTTAAGCGCTGACGCTTTCTTTGCCTTTACCAATAGCGATGGTGCGCTTGACTATTCTCTGGGACGAAAGATAAGAGATACCGTTTTTGCCAAAGGCGGAGGAGAAGATATGAGAGATATATATAGAGAGTTTATGGGAAGAGATGCCGATGCTTCGGCGCTTTTGAAACTAAGCGGTATAATCTAGGCAAAAAGAATGCACAAGTTCGAAGAGATAAAAAAAAGGTACATAAAACTCAAAGACTATATGGAAGAGGCGGGTCCTTTTTTTAGACAAAAAGAGCAGTACTCCGATGAAGAAAAAATAGCGTTTATAGTCGAATTTTACGCCAACTACTCAAGCTTTATCAGGCTCTTTGAGGAGGATAAGGAGCTGCTTGAGGGCAAAAGCGTAACGATAAACGGCAAAACCGTTTTGACGAAAAGATTGATAGAGCAAGAGTTTGAAGCCGCTATCAGCGTCATCTATTTCAATCTGTCTAAGGATGAAATATTGGCGCTAGAGGATAGGGCGAAAGCATCAGGAGGTCTAAGAGAAGCCCTTATACTAAGAAAGCTTTTTGAGAAGTATCTTGGCGCTTAAATACCGTTTTTGACTCCGTTTTGAAGTTATACGTCCGCTCAAAATTGTTAGGATATAATTCGGATAAAAATGACCCCATAAAGGCTTTGATTTGAGCGGTTTGCCCTTTACCCATCTACATCTACATACTGAGTATTCGTTGTTAGATGGCGCAAATAAAGTAGAGACTCTTGCCAAAAAGCTTGTCGAGCTTGGACTTAGCGCTTGCGCTATCACAGATCATGGCGCTATGTTTGGAGCTGTACACTTCTACAAAACACTCAAAAAATCAGGAATAAAACCGATAATCGGACTCGAAGCCTATATCCACAACGGCGAAAACATTGACGACAAAAATGTTCAAAGCTTTCATGCGTGCCTACTGGCAAAAAACGAAATCGGCTATAAAAATCTAATGATACTTGCATCCAAAGCATATTTAGAAGGTTTTTATTACGCCCCTAGAATCAACAAAGCGCTCCTAAAAGCCCATAGCGAAGGGGTTATCTGCACTAGCGCATGTCTTGCCGGAGAGGTTGCTAGACACCTAAACGTAGATACGAAAAGAAAATTCAAAAACTTTACACCAGGCGGATACGAGGAAGCCAAGAGGGTTGCCTTGGAATACCGTGAGATATTCGGAGACGACTTTTATCTGGAAATTATGCGCCACGGCATCGAGGATCAACACGCTATAGACGAGGCTACTATCAGACTATCAATGGAGACTGGCATTAAACTCATAGCCACCAACGACACGCACTACACGGAGCCAGACGATAGCGAGGCGCACGAGGCTTTTATGTGTATCTCTCAGCAGACTACGCTAGATGACCCAAAGAGGATGAAGCACTCTGTGCATGAATTTTATGTCAAATCTGCAGCGGATATGGAGCGGATATACGCCGACATTCCCGAAGCTCTTATCAACACAAAGGAGATAGTCGACAAGTGCACTCTGGAGTTAAAGCTAGGCTCACCTACGCCTCCAAACTTCAAATTTACAAAAGAGTGGATAAATCCTGAGACGGGGGTTGCTTTTGCAAGCGACGACGAGCTTTTTGCTTTCAAGTCAAGAGAAGGGCTTGCAAAAAGGCTTGAGAATATAGACCCGTCGAAACATGACGAATACAAGGCTAGGCTTGAGGTAGAAATCGACATCATAAATAAGATGAAGTTTCCGGGCTACATGCTAATCGTTTGGGACTACATCAGATATGCCAAGGAAAACGGTATTCCGGTAGGACCTGGCAGGGGAAGCGCCGCCGGGAGCCTTGTGGCGTATGCTCTGGAGATAACTGACATCGACCCGCTGCCTTACAACCTGCTATTTGAGAGATTTCTCAATCCTGAGAGGGTATCGATGCCCGATATCGATACCGACTTCTGCCAAGAGAGGCGCGAAGAGGTCATCGAGTATGTGGCACAGGCGTATGGACGGCTCAATGTGGCTCAGGTCATTACATTTGGCTCGCTCCTTGCCAAGGGCGTCATCCGTGACGTTGCGAGGGTTATGGGGATAGCGTACGCCGAGGCGGATAGGATAGCAAAGCTCATCCCCGAAAAGCTGGGCATTACGCTAAAAGAGGCGTTTGAGCAGGAACCAAAAATCAAAGAGGCGGTGGACTCCGATCCTAAAATCGCAAAAATGTGGGAGTTTGCGGTCAAGCTGGAGGGGCTAAAACGAAATGCCGGTACGCATGCTGCGGGGCTTGTCATCTCAAACGAAGAGCTGTGGCATAAGACGCCTCTGTTTAAGAGCAATGTCGGGACGATAGCGACGCAGTATGATGGAAGATTTTTGGAGGATGTCGACCTTATCAAATTCGACTTTCTTGGTCTAAAGACGCTAACCGTTATCGACAACGCGGTCAAAATCATACGGGATAGCTATGGCGTAGATATAGACTGGAACAAGATGCCGATGGATGATCCAAAGGTCTTTGAGCTAATCCAGAGCGGGGCAACGATAGGGTTATTTCAGATAGAGTCTGAGGGTATGCAAAATCTGGTAACGAGGCTAAAACCGACGACATTCGAGGATATTATTGCGATACTTGCCCTCTATCGTCCGGGTCCGATGGAATCGGGGATGCTTGACGACTTTATCGAGAGAAAGCACGGACGCGCAAAGATAGAGTATATGTTTGAAGAGCTAAGGGAGATTTTAGAGCCTACTTATGGGGTTATTGTATACCAAGAGCAGGTAATGCAGATAGTTCAAAAGATAGGTGGATTCTCGCTTGGTCAAGCAGACCTCGTAAGACGGGGTATGGGTAAAAAGGATATCAAGTATATAGAGGAGCAAAAGGCTTATTTTGCCGAGGGTGCGGCAAAACAGGGGCTTGACGCAAAGAAGGCGCAAGAGCTTTTCGATTTGATTTTGAAGTTTGCAGGATACGGCTTTAATAAATCACACTCCGCCGCATATGCGATGATTACATACCGTACAGCGTATCTGAAGGCGTACTACGGGGCTGCGTTTATGGCGGCGCTTTTAACAAGCGAGATGGACAATACCGACAAGATAGTCAAGTACATAGACGAGATGAAGCGAATGGGTATTGAGCTTTTGCCCCCAAGCGTAGCGCAAAGCTCCATAGACTTTAGACCTATAAAGCAAGAGGACGGCAAAGAGGCGATACTTTTTGGCCTTGGAGCGGTAAAAGGGGTAGGCGCAGCGGCTCTTGAGAGCATACTGGAGCAAAGAGGGGTGTCTGAGTATGTGGATTTACCTGATTTTCTAGGTCGTATAGATAGCCAAAAAGTCAACAAAAAAGTGCTTGAGAGCCTAATCAAGTCAGGCTCAATGGATGGCTTTGGATATTCTAGGCGAGCACTGCTTATGCAAGTGGAGTCTCTCGTGGAGGCTGCGCACGAAGCAGGCAGAGCCAAAAAAGATGCCACAAGCTCGCTATTTGGCGACGATGAGGAGATGACAAAAGTCAATCTGAGTATATCTGCAACACCGGAGTATGACGCAAAAGAGATACTTGAGTTTGAAAAGGAGACTCTTGGTTTTTATGTCTCCGGGCATCCACTTGATAGCTTTAGAGAAAAGCTTGACGGCGTCAAGTATACGCTCTCAAGCGAGCTTGACGATTTGGCGGACGGTTCAAATACGATGATTATCGGCAAAGTGGAGGGGATAGTCCACAAAATCTCCAAGAAAAACAACCGTAAATTTTCGATACTTACCATTATGGATTTGCACGGTTCGGTGGAGCTGATGATATTCGACGACCACGTCAAAACCCTTGAAGAGATGAATCTTGAAGAGCCGATAGCTATTGTGGTCTCGGTTATGAAGACGGAGCAGTTTACGAGGATAACCCCTAGAAAAATACTCTCTCTCGACGAGGCAAAAAAACAAAAAGTAGATATAAAAAAAGAGAAGCCAAAACAGCTGGAGCCTTCAAAGCAAAAAGGGGTGTGCGTAACGATTGATATAAACAAAGACGTTTCGCTGCTCGATAAAATAAAAGAGCTTGCCGTAAGCTTGCCCGGAAACAATAAGCTGGTAATTGAGATAGTCGGCAAAGATGAGAGTATACTGGTGGATACCAGAATGTTGGTTTCGGATGAGTTTGAGAAGAGATTGTTTGCCTTGGCAGCCAACCAAAACAACGGGAATGCGGCTTGAAAAGCGTAGCGTTATTTATTGTATCTACCGCCTTTGCTATTGCGGATAATGGTTTTTTAATAAAAAATGACGGTTTTGATACTAATAAAGTTATCGAAAGAGTAGAAAAAGCATCGCTTCTCTCAAGTGAGTTGGAAAAAGTAGTAGAGGAGGCCGCACTTAGAGGTGGTGTTGATGCGCTCTTGGCTCTCTCTATCGCAAAAGTGGAGAGCAACTTTAATCCGATGGCTGTTAGCTCCTCAAATGCACTCGGTATAATGCAGCTAAAGATGGACACCGCCGTAAAGGATATATACGAGACCATCTATCCAAAAACCGCATTGCCGCCCGTTGAGATATTGTTTGATCCAAAAGAAAACGCAAAACTAGGCGTGGCGTATTTATGGCTTATACAAAATAAATATCTAAAAGATATAGAGGATAAAGAGAAGCTCGAGTACTGCACAATCGCTGCTTATAACGCTGGAGCAGGTACGGTGCTTCGAACGTTTCATGAAGACAAGATAGAGGCTACCAAAGTAATAAACGCCCTCTCTGCAAGCGAAGTGCTTCATAAGCTGATGCATGATATGCAAAGTGAACAGGGTAAAAGATACGTAGCAAAAGTACTAGAGGCAAAGAAAAAATATAGAAAAAACTTTATAGCTTACAAAGAGTAAAAAGTGCATAAAAATCAAAAGATTATCGACTCTGTCTGTACTTACTGCGGTGTAGGCTGCGATATTGCCGCCCTAATCGAAGATGGTCAGATAAAAAAAGTATACGCCAAAGAGGATGGCGTCGTTAGCCGAGGAAAGCTGTGCATAAAAGGCAAAGAGGGCTGGAGGTACGTCTATAGCGACAAGAGGATTAAAGAGGCCAGAGTAAAGAAGCGGTTTTTTGAGGCGAACAGAGAGTTATTTGCTACAGAAGACCCAAAGAGATCGACTGCTAATAGTGACTATTTTGTTTTGCCCTACACGGAAGTTTACGACGCCGTAGCGGCCAAAATACGTCTTGTTTCGTCAAAGTACGGAGCAAAAAGTATAGCAGGGGTGGGCGGTGCTAGAACTTCTTGTGAGAGCAGCTACGCTTTTCAGAGATTTTTGAGAAAAGTAATAGGCTCTCCGCATATCGACAACTGCGCTAGAGTCTGCCACTCGCCCTCTCTTGCCGGACTAAAAAGGACAGTCGGCGAGGGCGCCGCCACAAATCCTTTTGATGACATAATGAAAGCGGAGTTTTTGCTAATTATAGGCTCAAACACAACAGAGGCTCATCCGATAGTCGCAAACAGGGTTTTGGAAGCCGTAAAAGCTGGAACGACGCTAGCCGTTATGGATGTAAGAGAGATACAGCTAAGTAAAAAGGCGAATTTCCAGCTTACTATCCCGTACGAGTCAAACCTACTCGTGCTAAACATGATGGCGTACGTTATTTTGTCCGAAAAGCTTTACAATAAAGAGTTTATAAAAAAGAGAGTATCTGGGTTTGATGCTTATAAAAGCTCGATACTCTCCGATGAGTATGCAAATCCGGAGCTTTTTTTAAAAATCAAAGGATATGAGAGCCTTGCCATCAAAATCAAAGAGGTTGCTCGCACTTATGCAAAGAGCCGCTCTATGATACTTTGGGGGCTTGGAGTCACAGAGCATCTAGATGGTTCCGCTGCGGTAAGCGCTATTGCAAACCTTGCGCTTTTGACCGGAAATATAGGCAAAGAGGGCGCCGGGCTTATGCCTCTTCGTGGACAAAATAACGTACAGGGTACTTGCGATATGGGCTGCCTGCCTTATTATGCGCCAGATTACGGCAAACCAGAAGTTGAAGGGCTAAAGACGCAAGATATTTTGGAGTCCGCCGTAAAAGGAGAGATGAAAATACTCTACAACATAGGCGAAGACCTCTCTCATATACACGCAAACCTAAGCAAAGTAAGAGAGGGGCTTAGCTGTTTTGAGATGATAGTTGTGCACGAAGTTATAGAGGCGGATATGACCTCTATCGCCGACGTGGTGTTTGGAGTCAAATCGGCATATGAAAAGAGAGGCGTCTATACGAACGCCGAGAGAAGGCTGCATCTATCTCGTCCTATCGTAGAGTCCGACTTGCCTGATGATTGGGAGATACTAAATGAAATTACAAAAAGAGTCGACGGCTCGCTTGAATTTGCTTCGCAGGAGGCGCTTTGGGATGAGGCTAGAAGCGTAATAGAGCGTTACGCAGGCGCTACATACGAGAGGCTATCCGTAAATAACGACGGCTTGCAATGGCCGGTTACGGCAGATGGCGATACGCCTAGGCTACATCTGGATAGGTTTAGAACGGCAGATGGTATTGCGAAGTTTTTTTATAAAAAATATGAGCTTAGGGGTCACGTAAAAGAGCTTTTAGACGCAAACGACGACGGCTTTTATTGGCTGACATCGGGACGGATAATAGCGCATTACAACAATGCCTCACAGACTAGGTCGGTAGAAAAACTACTCTCGTCATACTCTGAAGATATAGTGCTAATTAGCCACGAAGACGCCAAAAAAATAGATATGTCGCAACGTATACTCTTACGTTCTGCTTACGGGCAGAGCGCTTTGCTAAAACCAAAAGAGTCCAAGAGTATAAAAAAGGGAACACTTTATACTACCTTTCATTTTAGAGAGTCGGGCATAAACTACCTGTTTGGCGACGAAGCGGATGAGATTACTAAAACTTCGAGATTCAAAGCGGTAAAAGTAGAAATTATACAGTAGGGTAAAAGATGGAAAAAAAAGATATGCAAAAAAACCAACTAACCGATTTCATGGATGCTTTAAAGCTTGTCGTAGAAGAGGGCAGATGTATTAATAAGACGGAGAGTGTGCCGCTATTTGAGGCGGTGGGTAGAGTGCTCGCCGAAGACATAGCGTGCCAAAAACCGCTTCCGGCGTTTAATAATTCGGCGATGGACGGATACGGCGTAAAGATATGCGACGCCGGCAAGAGGGTAAAGCTAAAAACATCTGTTTTTGCAGGGGAGAGTCCTGAAAATGTGGTCATAGAGCCCGGAGAGTGCATAAAGATAATGACTGGAGCGCCGGTGCCGCCTAGCGTCGAAGCGATAGTTCCTTTTGAAAATGCACTTGGCGCCGATGATGATGGCGTGTTATTGCCGGAAGGTCTAAAAAATTGTGCCAACATAAGGCTAAGAGGCGAAGAGGCAGACATTGGCAAACTACTCTTAAAAAAGGGCGACAAGCTGACCCCTGGAGCTATCGGGATGCTGGCCGGACAGGGTATTTTTGTAGTGAAGGTTAGCGCAAAAATAAGGGTAGCCGTAGTTTCAAGCGGCGACGAGATAGTGGAGCCTTGGCAGAGGGCTGGCGAATTTCAGATATATAACTCTAACGCATCTACTTTGATGGCTCTGTGTAAGGAGCAAGGTTGCGAGCCTAGTTATGTTAGATTGGTGTCTGATACTTACGAAGCTACCGTCGACATGATAAGTTCTTTAAAAGGATATGATCTAATCCTAACTACGGGAGGCATAAGCATGGGCGAGGCCGATTATATCGGCAGGGCTTTTATGGAGTGCGGCCTAAAAACGGTGTTTAAAAAAATAAATCTAAAACCTGGTAAGCCGACAATGTTTGGATATATGGGCGATACGGCGGTTTTGGCGCTTCCCGGAAATCCTCTCTCTGCCGTCGCCAACTTCTATGTATTTGGCGTATCTCTTATCGCAAAGATGTCTGGAGCAAGTGCGTGTTGGCCCTCTTTTGTGTCCGCAAAAAACAAAACGGAGTTTAGTATCAAAACATCTAGGGCAAATTTGATTATGGGCGTTTGTCAAAACGGAGAGTTTGAGGTTTATGATAATAACAAATACAACTCAGGTATGCTAAGCCCGGTTGTTGGCAGCAATTCGTTTATAGTAACAACAGAGGAGACGAGCGTCGTAAAGGCCGAAGAAGAGCTAAAGGTAGTTATGCTTGCCTCTGCGCTAAGCGACGAATTTCATAACTTTTTAAAGTAAGAAAATAGAGTGAGCAGGCAAAAATTTACCATCTGGCTGTTTTTGTTTTCCGCTACATTGTTTGTGTAGCTTTTTTATATCTTCCTAAAGCCCTTTATAGTCTATGCCGAAAGTAACAAGATTGTTAAAAACAGAGTACAAAATAAATGAGTTTTTTTATGCCAAGATTTGTGGCAAATAGTAGTCAATCTGTTTAAAAAATTAAAAAACTTATAGTACAATGAAAAAAACATCGAAAAAAATAAGGAGTAGAGCGTGGCTAAACGGGTTGTATTGGTGGATGACTCCAAGACTATACTAGCTACCGCACAGATGGCGGTAGGGGATTTGGTGGCGAGCGGGGTTATAGAGTTTCAGAGTTATCTAAATCCTGCAGAGCTACTTGCAAATTTGCAAAGCGGAGCCGAGAATTTTGATCTTTTGATTAGCGATATTAATATGCCTCAAATGAATGGGTTTGATTTGGCGCAAGCCATAAAAGCGGACGCTAGGTTTAAGCAAAAACCGATTCTTATCTTGACGACTGAGAGTTCTGCAGATATGAAGCAGCGAGGCAAAGATATAGGGGTGACGGGTTGGATGGTCAAGCCGTTTAGCGACGACAAACTAGTAAGATCAATCAAAATGGTACTAGGAATATAAACATGAGCGACGCAGAAAACATAAAAAATAGAGCGTCTAAAAATAAGTTTTTGACCTATTTCTTGGGCGAGGAAGAGTATGGCGTTGATATTTCGAAAGTTCGCGAAATTATCGCCATGATGAAGATAACCTCGGTTCCTAGAACCCCAAAATACGTTGCGGGTGTGATAAATCTGAGAGGTGCGATTATTCCAGTTATCGACACAAGGCTTAGGTTTGAAATGCCTCCTTTGGAGTACACTGAGCAGACAGCTATCATAATCATCGAGATAAACAAGGTAAGCATAGGCTTTGTGGTAGACAAAGTGGAAGAGGTGCTGACTATAGACGAGGCGAATATATCTGAACCGCCGAAGTTTGGCACAAATATCAATACGGACTTTATAAAGAATATAGCCAGAGCGGGTGAGATGGTTATTATGATACTTGATCTTGAAAAGCTATTTGAAGCCGAAGAGCTTTCGATGCTAGACGCTATGAGTAAAACAAACTAAGAGGGGGGAGTTGATATGGGATGGCTTGATAATATGGTACTTAGAAGTAAGCTAATACTCCTAACGGCGGTAATGATTTTGGGTATAGCATTTTTATCTTTTCAAGGATTTAGAGGTGCTGCGGGTTGGCTAGAGGATGTAGGTCACATAGGCAAAGAGGCTAGCGTGCGCCAAGCCGCAGCCTTAAGAATGGATAGGGAAAGGGTGATAATAAGAACTCAGACTCTTAGTGTGTACCAATATGAAAATGACTACAATGCCCAAAGTAAATTCTCAGAAGTGTTGGCTCAAAGAGAAAAATCTTTTGCCGCTTTTGA
>JAEMQC010000065.1 GCA_022758985.1 Campylobacteraceae bacterium | reverse complement strand
CCAGGCACTCATACTTTTCTATCTTTTTGCTTTTGTTGTTAAGAATAGGCTGATAGTACGGCACTATTTTATTATTAGCTATGGCGGTTTTTAGTTTTTTGATCCAGATAATATTTTGTTCGTATCGGCGCTCTATCTTCATGGAGTTATCATAAAACATAAACGGCTTTTTGGCGTTTTTTGCCTGCCTTAGCGCTACGTTTGAAGCGGTCATAAGGTACTGTCCGCCGTTCGCATCTACATTTTCGTCCATGCAAGCAATTCCTATCGTAGCGTTCATAGGTACGTCGTGACCGTCTACGACTAGCGGTGTAGACGCAATGTGCTGCAGCACCATCTCCGATATAATTTCAAGCTCCTCTCTCGATATTCTATTTTTGAACACAATGCCAAACTCGTCCGCATGAAGCTTAAACAGCTTGACTTTGTGCGCCATGTCCGAGTTTCCGTTCTTAATAAAACCGGAGAGTCTAAGTGCTATTTGACGAAGAACGCTATCTCCGACTTTGTGTCCATAAAAATCGTTAAACTCCCTAAAGGAGTCTAGATTTATAAGCATAAGCGCATACGGCTTCTTGTCTCTTACCTCCTGTATCATAGCAAACCTATTTGCTAGTCCCGTCAATTGATCGACCATGAACTGCCTAATAAACTCTTTTTTGTTCCTGTTTGCGTTTTTGATAGAAAAATAGATAACAGGCATCACCAAAATAAGATAGAACGCCGACGTCTTAATGGCAAACCAGACGCTGCTGTCGTAAACGTAAAGTATGTATCCCTGTACTATTACGCCTATTATATACAGCAAGCAGAGATAAAAAAATGTTCGAAGACCCGAGGATATTTGAAGCGGCAAATTTTATGCTCTTTTTTTATTTTTATGTTACGAAAAACATGTTACACACAGGTTACAAACTTGTCGCTTTTTTGCCCAAATATCAGCCCCCATTTCAAACTGAAAAAATACGGATACCTCGGTAAAGCCGATTTAACCCTCTTTAAATACGCTCTGTACTAGAATTTGAGTATGAAATTACTAACTGCGCTTTTAAAAATCGTTTTGGGGCTACTTCTGCTTTTGGTGGCTCTCTTTGTATACGCTTTTATATACCTAAACGAATCGATAAAACTGCCCACGTCGATAAAAATAGAAAAAGGCTCAAACCAAAAAGCGCTAGAGTCAATTGAAAAAATCGGAATAAGCGTAAATGTGCTGGATACGATTGTATTAAAAATACTAGGCGGAGCAAAAAGCGGCAATATCTCGCTAGAGGGCGTAAAGAACAGGCTTGAGCTTTTAAAGGCTATCAACAAAGGCAAACAACAAAGCATGAACATCACGTTGATACCCGGAGAGACGACAGAGATGTTTCTTAGAAATCTGGCAAAAAAAGAGTCTCTCTCTCTTGATAAGTTAAAATCGGCCTATTATAAGAAAACTAGTTCGCCGGAAGGTGCGCTATGGCCGGAGACGTATAGCCTTATGATAGGAAGCAACGAAGAGGCGGTGATAAACGAGATATTCGAATTCTCCCAAAAAAAGTTTGAAGAGTTAAGAGAGCAAAAAAAAATCTCAAAAGAGGAGCTTGAGAAAAAAGTGGTAATAGCCTCGATTATAGAAAAAGAGGCGGCAAGCAAAGAGGAAATGCCACTAGTCGCCTCCGTAATCTACAATAGGTTAAAAATAGGCATGCCTCTGCAGATGGATGGCACCCTAAACTACGGAATATACAGCCACCAAAAAGTAACACCACAAAGAATCAGAGAGGATGATAGCAGCTACAATACCTATAAAAATAGAGGGCTTCCTCCATATCCAGTTTGCAACCCGTCAAGGGAAGCGCTTGAAGCTGCTTTTAGCCCTGCAAGCACTGATTTTCTTTACTTCATGAAGAGCAAAGAAGGTAGGCATAACTTTTCAAATAGTTACACTGAACATAAGTCAAATATTAATGATGTGAAAAAAAGTAACAGATAATTCATTTTCAGAAGCTTTAGTGTGTTTTTTTGATTCACTTAATCTCTATGTCTAAAAAAACTGTTACAATTATACTCGTAAAGCAAATTAGAAAAGGATTCTGACAATGTCACAAACAACAAAGATTATTTGGACTGAAATCGATGAGGCTCCAGCACTGGCTACATACTCGCTACTTCCTATAGTAAACGCATTTACGAATGCGGCGGGCGTAGCTGTTGAGACTAGAGACATTTCACTATCTGGTAGAGTTATAGCAAATATGGCTGAGTGGCTTCCAGCAGAACAAAGAATCCCTGACTACCTAAGCGAACTTGGTGAGCTAACTCACAAAAAAGAGGCGAACATCATCAAGCTTCCAAACATCTCTGCGTCTGTTCCACAGCTGATAGCTACAATCAAAGAGCTTCAAGCAAAAGGGTACAAACTGCCTGATTATCCTGAAAATCCGCAAACAGATGAAGAGAAAAAAATCCAAGAGGCTTACTCAAAATGCCTAGGCTCTGCGGTAAATCCGGTTCTAAGAGAGGGTAACTCAGATAGAAGATGTGCAGCGTCAGTAAAAAACTACGCTAGAAAAAACCCACACAAACTAAGAGATTTCTCTGAAGGCTCTAAAGCAAGAGTTATGCATATGGATAGCGGCGATTTCTACGGTAACGAAAAATCGGTAACGGTAGAAAAAGGCGGCGCTTTTAAAATAGAGCTTGTCACAAAATCGGGCGAAACAATCACTCTAAAAGACGGTCTAAAATCGACTGATGGCGAAGTACTAGACGGTACGTTTATGAGCGCAAAAGCTCTTAGAGCGTTCGTTGAAAAATCGATAGAAGCTGCGGCAAAAGATGGACTTTTGTACTCCGTACACCTCAAAGCTACGATGATGAAGGTCTCCGACCCTATTATGTTCGGCCACTTCGTAACCGTATTCTACAAAGATGTATTCGAAAAACACGCAGATACCTTCAAAGAGCTAGGTGTAAACGTCAAAAACGGTCTAGGCGATGTGTATGCAAAAATTGCAAAACTGCCAGAAGAGAAGAGAAAAGAGATTGAAGATGATATAAAAGCGGTCTACACAAAAAGACCGTCAATTGCAATGGTTGACTCCGACAAAGGTATCACAAACCTACACGTTCCAAACGACGTAATTATCGATGCTTCTATGCCTGTTGTAGTTCGTGAGGGCGGTAAAATGTGGAACGCTGAAGGTAAAGCACAAGACTGCCTAGCGGTAATTCCTGATAGATGCTACGCCACTATGTATGCCGAAATTATGGAAGATTGCAAGAAAAACGGTAAATTTGATGTCACTACGATGGGCTCGGTACCAAACGTAGGTCTTATGGCACAAAAAGCGGAGGAGTACGGCTCACACCCGACAACTTTCGAAATCCCTGCCGACGGAACGGTAAGAGTAGTTGACGAAAACGGCAACGTACTAATGAGCCATGAAGTAGAAGCGGGCGACATTTGGAGAATGTCAAGAACTAAGGACGTTGCGATAAAAGACTGGGTTAAACTAGCCGTTACAAGAAGCCGCCTTTCAAACACTCCGGTTGTATTTTGGCTAGACGCAAACAGAGCGCACGACGCCGAGATCATCGCTAAGGTAAAAAAATACCTACCAGAGCACGATACAAACGGTCTGACTATCGAAATCCTAGCGCCTGAGAAAGCTATGGCATACAGCCTTGAGAGAATTAGAAAAGGTCAGGATACGATATCTGCGACAGGCAACGTTCTAAGAGACTACCTAACAGACCTATTCCCAATCCTTGAGCTGGGCACGTCAGCGAAGATGCTCTCCATCGTTCCGCTTCTAGCGGGCGGCGGTCTATTTGAAACAGGTGCGGGCGGTTCTGCTCCTAAGCATGTTCAGCAGTTTCTCGAAGAGGGATATCTCAGATGGGATAGTCTTGGCGAATTCCTGGCTCTTCAAGTATCTTTAGAGCACCTAGCGAATACGTTTGACAACAAAAAAGCGGCAGTACTAGCAAAAACGCTAGACGTAGCAAACGGCAAATTCCTTGATGAGAACAAATCTCCGGCTAGAAAAGTAGGCGAAATCGACAACAGAGGAAGCCACTTCTACTTGGCTATGTACTGGGCAGAAGCCCTTGCAAATCAAGATGAAGATGCTGAACTAAAAGAGAAGTTCTCTAAGGTATATGCCGACCTAAAAGCAAACGAAGAGAAAATCAACGCTGAGCTAATCGGCGCACAAGGCAAACCGCAAGACATCGGCGGTTATTATAGACCAGACTTTGCAAAAGCAAGCGCTGCTATGAGACCGTCAGCTACGCTAAACGCTATCATAGACAATATAAAGTAACATAATACCGCTCCTTTTTGGAGCGGTCAAACTAAGTTTTTTCGTGTAAAGTTTTGATAGAAACTTTAGACCAAAGAAACGAACTATAACTTTGAAAAGGCGCTGAGAGATGGAAGGTAGAAAAGTAACAATCATCGGAGCCGGGAATGTTGGCTCCACAATCGCATTTATTCTTGCCATGAACGGCGTATGCCATGAAATATGGATGAGAGACAACAAAATAGACGTCGCAAAAGGCAGAGCGCTTGATATGAGCCAAGCGGCGCAAGCGGCAAGAAGTCATACGGTCGTAAAGGCAGCCGTTAAGCCTGAAGATATAGCGGGAAGCGACATAGTAGTTGTCACTGCTGGAAGCCCTAGAAAACCGGGTATGAGCAGGGATGATCTGCTTTTCATTAATGCCGAGATTATGAAAAATATCTGCCTCGACATCAAAGAACACGCCCCAAACGCTACGATAATAGTAGTATCAAATCCACTTGATGCGATGGTATATACTGCGGTTAGGACAACCGGTTTTGACAGAAGCAGAGTGCTCGGAATGGCAGGAATACTTGATGCGGCCAGAATGGCAAGCTTCATCCAGCAAAAACTAGGATACGGTGCAGGCCAGATAAGAGCCTCCGTTATGGGTGGACACGGGGATGACATGGTGCCGCTACCAAGATACTCTACGGTTGCCGGCGTTGGCTTATTCGACCTTTTGAGCACAGAAGAGATAGATGAGATAGTTCACCGCACAAGGCACGGCGGCGCAGAGATAGTAGAGCTGCTACAAACAGGCTCCGCATACTACGCTCCGGCAAAATCTACCGCTATGATGGTAGAAGCGATAATGAGAGACACTAGGCAGATCCACTCTTGCGCCGTAATGCTGAAAGGCGAATACGGATATAGCAATATCGTAAGCGGCGTGCCTATCATGATAGGTGCAAAGGGTGCCGAGAAGGTAATAGAGGTAAATCTACTGCCTGACGAAAAAGAGGCATTCGATCGTTCGGTGGCAAGCGTGCAAAGCCTTGTCGACAAACTAGAAAACGCAGACTTCTTCAAGGGGCTATAAGATGGAATATAGAATAGAAAAAGATACGATGGGCGAAGTGCGCGTTCCAATGGATGCGATATGGGGAGCCCAAACACAAAGAAGCCTTGAGAACTTCAAAATAGGCACCGAGAAAATGCCTTTTGAGCTAATCAGCGCATTTGCGGTACTCAAAAAAGCTTTGGCTCTTACAAATTATGAGCTTGGCAAGTTGGATGAGACAAAAAAAGAGGCAATTGTAAAAGCGTGCGACGAGATCATGGAAGGCAAGCTGGAGGGCGCATTTCCACTCTCCATTTGGCAAACGGGTAGCGGCACACAAACAAATATGAATATGAATGAAGTAATAGCACATAGAGCTATGCAAAACATGGGTCTTGACTACACAAAAGAAAAAGTGATACATCCAAACGACCATGTCAATATGTCGCAAAGCTCAAACGACACTTTCCCGACGGCGATGCATATAGCAACCGTAGTTGAAGTAGAGGATAAGCTTTTAATCTCTCTTAACCACCTCAAAAAAGTGCTAACCGAGAAGATGGCGGCGTTTGACAACATTGTAAAAATCGGTAGAACCCATCTTCAAGACGCTACACCTCTTACGCTTGGGCAAGAGTTTAGTGGATATGTGGCTATGCTAGAAAACTCTGAAGCGCAAATCAAGGCAAACCTAGAGTTTGTGCGTGAGCTTGCGATAGGCGGCACGGCTGTAGGTACTGGGCTAAACGCTCATCCAAAGCTTTCAGAAACTGCGGCAAAAAAAATCAGCGAGATAACCGGCAAAAGATTTGTGAGTGCCCCGAATAAATTTCACGCCCTTACAAGCCACGACGCCCTAACTTCTCTTCACGGCTCACTCAAAGGTCTAGCGGCAAACCTGATGAAAATAGCAAACGACATCAGATGGTTGGCGTCGGGTCCTAGATGCGGTCTAGGCGAGCTAACAATCCCTGAAAACGAGCCTGGAAGCTCTATTATGCCGGGCAAAGTAAACCCTACACAGTCGGAAGCTATGACAATGGTAGCCTGCCAAGTAATGGGCAATGATGCGGCGGTAGGTTTTGCAGCAAGTCAAGGCAACTTTGAGCTAAACGTATTCAAACCGGTAATCATCTACAACGTACTGCAATCAATCAGACTGCTCTCCGACTCGATGGTGAGCTTTGCCGACAACTGCGCCATAGGTATCGAACCAAACGTAGAAAAAATCACGGCGTATCTAAACGACTCGTTAATGCTAGTCACGGCTCTAAATCCGCACATTGGATACGAAAACGCTGCAAAAATTGCAAAAACGGCGCATAAAAACGGTTCCACCCTAAAAGAAGAGGCGGTGGCTCTAGGGCTTGTCACTTCCGAGCAATTTGACGAGTGGGTAGTGCCACTTGCTATGACAAATAAATCTTAAAGTCAAAGGATAGATAAAAGATGAATATACATGAGTATCAAGCCAAGGCTATCTTCAAAGAGTTCGGTGTTCCCGTTCTCAAAGGCGTAGTCGTATCAAACCCGAAAGATGCTAGAGAAGCGGCGCAAGAGCTAGGCGGAAGCGTTTGGGTAGTAAAAGCCCAAATCCACGCAGGCGGAAGAGGCAAAGGCGGCGGTGTGAAACTAGCCAAATCTACCCTTGAAGTCGAAGAACTAACAAAACAAATACTTGGTATGACGCTAGTTACCCACCAAACCGGACCAGAGGGCAAACTAGTACAAAAAGTGTACATCGAAGAGGGCGCTAGAATCAAAAAAGAGTACTACCTTGGTATGACTCTTGATAGAAGCAAAGAGCAAAACGTAATGATGGCCTCAACAGAGGGTGGGATGGAAATCGAAGAAGTGGCCCACCACTCTCCTGAGAAAATCATCAAAGTGGCAATCGACCCTGCTACAGGATTTCAAGGTTTTCACGGTAGAGAGCTTGCGTTTAAACTAGGGCTTGCAAACGAGCAGATCTCGGAGTTTATCAAATTTGCAAAAGCGCTTTATGAGTGCTACACCAAAAAAGAGGCAAACCTCGTAGAGATCAATCCTTTGATTTTGACGGAAGAAGGCAAATTTTTAGCCCTTGATGCAAAAATGGGCTTTGACGACAATGCACTTTCTCGTCATCCTGAGATAGAAGCCCTTAGAGACCTTAGCGAAGAGGAGCCGACGGAGATAGAGGCTTCAAGATACGGTCTAAGCTACGTAAAACTAGACGGAAACGTCGGTTGCATGGTAAACGGCGCGGGTCTTGCGATGGGTACTATGGATATCATAAAGCACGAGGGCGGAGAGCCTGCAAACTTCCTAGACGTTGGTGGCGGCGCATCTGCGGAGACTGTTGCAAAAGGTTTTGAGATTATCTTGAAAGACAAAAACGTAAAAGCGATATTCGTAAACATCTTCGGCGGTATCGTCAGATGCGATCGTGTAGCAAACGGTATTATCGAAGCTACAAAACTTGTTGATGTGAGCGTACCGGTTATCGTAAGGCTTGACGGTACAAACGCCGATGAAGCAAAAGAGATACTCAAAAATTCAAATATAGCAAATCTAATAGCAGCCGAGAACTTAAGCGACGGCGCTAAAAAAGCGGTAAAAGCGGCAAAGGGGGAGTTTTAATATGGCGATACTAGTCGGAAAACATTCAAAAGTTATAGTTCAAGGTTTTACGGGCAAAGAGGGGACGTTTCACGCCACTCAATGTCTGGAGTACGGCACAAACATAGTGGGCGGTGTAACCCCTGGTAAAGGCGGCCAAATGCACCTAGACAGGCCGGTATTTAACACGGTAAAAGACGCAGTAGCGGCAACGGGCGCTGACGTATCGCTAATATTCGTCCCTCCAATGTTCGTAGCTGACGCCATCATGGAAGCTGCGGAAGCAGGCATCAAGCTAATCGTAACTATCACGGAAGGCACTCCGGTAAAAGATATGATGATAGCCAAGCCATATGCGACAAAAATGGGCGCAAAACTAATAGGTCCAAACTGCCCGGGTATAATTACTCCCGAAGAGGCAAAAATCGGGATTATGCCTGGGATGATATTCAAAAAAGGCAACGTAGGTCTTATATCAAAATCAGGAACGCTGACATACGAAGCGTCAAACCAGATAGTAAACGAAGGTCTTGGCATATCTACGGCCGTCGGTATCGGCGGCGACCCGATAATAGGGCTTAGCTATATTGAGCTTCTTGAAATGTTCGAAAACGACCCAGAGACAAAAGCCATCGCCATGATAGGCGAAATCGGCGGCGACCTTGAGATACAAGCGGCGAAATACATCAAAGAACACGTAACAAAACCGGTTACGGCATTTATCGCCGGTCAAAGCGCACCTGCTGGCAAAAGAATGGGGCACGCAGGAGCTATCATATCAGGCGGCGCAGGTACTGCGGCGGAAAAAATGGCGGCGCTTGAGGCGGCAGGCGTAAGAGTCGTTCGCTCACCTGCAGATATAGGCAAAACCGTAAAAGCAAGTTTCTAAAAGTTACAACGCTTTTACAAGACAGAACAGATTTGTAAAAATTTAGCGAATAATGGGCTTTGGTCATCCAACTACGATAACTAAAGCTCTTGATACTAATTTATACAGTTTTTTGACTACCATTGCTGGTAAAAAAGTAACATTAAAAATAAAAGATTAAACTCAAATGGCAAAAGGCGCTTTAGCTTTAAAAAAACTAGGCTACTCTTTGGTTATCAAAGAGAGTAAATTGTCCGGTAAAGCAAAGAGTTTGTTTCTTAGCTATAGGAAAATTTGAAACTATAAAAAGGAGATAAGTAATGGGTGTTTTAAAAGCTCCGGCAAATACCCCGGTTTGGGTAGACGAAAAAAGATGCAAAGCTTGCGACGTATGTGTTTCGGTTTGCCCGGCGGGCGTTCTTGCGATGGTGCCGGATCCGTCAAGTACGCTTGGCGCAATGGTAAAGGTGCTTCATCCGGAAAGCTGCATAGGCTGTCAAGATTGCGAACTTAGTTGTCCTGACTTTGCAATATTCGTATCTACAAAAGAAGAGTACAAATTTGCGAAGCTGACAGAAGAGGCGAGAGCCAGACAAGAAGCTATCGTAAAAAATAAATATAGAAGCGTTGGGTGAGGAGAAATCAATGGCAACTAGAGAGATAATATCCACAGGAAACGACCTAGCGGCAATTGCTGCCGTCGATGCAGGATGTAGATTTTTCGGAGGATACCCTATTACTCCGTCAAGCGAAATTATGCACACAATATCCGACCTTCTGCCTGAAGTCGGCGGCACATGCATACAAATGGAAGATGAGATAGCCGGTATAGCTGCTGCTATCGGCGCTTCTATGAGCGGCGTAAGATCTATGACTGCGACATCTGGCCCGGGCGTATCGCTAAAGGCCGAAAATCTAGGTCTTGCACAAATGGCAGAGGTGCCTTTGGTGCTTGTAGATGTAATGAGAGGTGGCCCTTCTACTGGTCTTCCTACAAGGGTAAGTCAAGGCGATGTCAGACAAGCGAAAAATCCTAGCCACGGCGACTACCGCTCAATCACTCTTTGCCCGGGAAACCTTGCAGAGTGCTATACCGAAGTAGTAAGAGCTTTCAATCTTGCGGATAGATTTATGCAGCCGGTTATCGTTCTATCGGACGAAACGCTAGGTCATATGCACGGTAAAGCCATGATACCTACTCTTGAAGAGGTAAAAGCAGGTATTAAACCAAGAAAAGAGTTTACTGGAGCTCCTGCCGATTATAGACCTTATGGCGTCGGTCCAGATGAGCCTGCCGTACTAAACCCTATGTTCAAGGGGTATAGATACCACTTTACCGGTCTACATCACGATGCAAAAGGCTTTCCGACAGAAGAGATCGAAACATGCAGAAAGCTGATCCAAAGACTTGAAGATAAAGTTATGATGCATACCGATGAGCTTGAGCTAAACGAAGAGTTTATGTGCGACGACCTAGGCGCAGACGACGTGCTAATAATAGCTTACGGCTCCGTTTCACTTGCGGCCAAAGAGGCTATTAGACACCTCAGACGAGATGGAATCAAGGCTGGACTATTTAGACCTATCACACTTTGGCCAAGCCCGGCAAAAAGAATAAGACACTTTACGGATAAAGTAAAAAAAGTGCTTTGCGTAGAGCTAAACATCAGACAATACACAGAAGAAGTAGAAAGAGTCTCCGGAAGACTTGACATACAAGGTCTATACAAAGTAAACGGTAGAGCAATCTCTCCATATGAAATAGTAGAAAAAGTGAAGGGGATGTAACAATGGCATACAACTACGATGAATATCTAAGACTAGAGAAGATGCCGACACTTTGGTGTTGGGGGTGTGGCGACGGCGTTATACTTAAAGCGGTTATTAGAGCAATCGAAGCTTGCGGTTGGAACATGGACGATGTATGTGTTGTTTCAGGCATAGGATGCTCGGGAAGATTTTCTTCTTATATCAACTGCAACACGGTACACACTACTCATGGTAGAACAGTGGCTTTTGCAACCGGTATTAAACTAGCAAACCCGGATAAACATGTTATATGCGTTGCCGGTGACGGTGATGCGCTAGCAATTGGCGGTAACCACACAATTCACGGCGCAAGAAGAAATATAGACATAAATATGATAGTTATCAACAACTTCATCTACGGTCTTACAAACTCGCAAACATCCCCTACTACCCCTCAAGGTATGTGGACCGTTAGCCAGACAGCAGGAAATATAGACCCTACTTTTGATGCTTGCAAACTTGCTGAAGCGGCAGGCGCATCATTTGTCGCCAGAGAGACCATACTTGACCCTAAAAAACTAGAAAAAACACTAATCAAAGGCTTCCAACACAAAGGATTTAGTTTCTTTGACATCTTCTCAAATTGCCACATAAATCTTGGCAGAAAAAATAAGATGGATTCAGCCATGAAAAATCTTGAGTGGATCGATTCTATCACTGCCTCTAAAACGAAATGGGAAAAAATGGAACCAGCGGAGCAGATGAATACATTCCCTACGGGCATACTAAAACATGACGAAAATGCCAAAGAGTACTGCGATATGTATAAAGAAATTATCGCTGTTCACCAAGGCAAAAGAAAAGCCCTTACTCAAGACGACTTTGAGAAAAAGATATAAGGAGGCGCACGATGGCTAGAACACTAATGAGATTTACGGGCGTTGGCGGACAGGGCGTCCTTCTTGCGGGCGAGATTTTTGCTGCAGCAAAAATAAAAACTGGCGGTTACGGCCTTAAAACTGCGACTTATACGTCGCAAGTTAGGGGCGGGCCTACCGTTGTTGACATTACGCTTGATGATGAAGAGATTTTTTATCCATATGCAAACGACGGCGAAATAGACTTTATGCTCTCAGTTGCGCAAGTAAGCTATAATCTGTTTAAAAACGGCGTTTCTGAAGGCGGCACGATAGTTATCGAACCAAACCTTGTTAAGCCGACCGATGAAGATAGAAAAAAATGGAATATTGTAGAGATTCCTATCATTACGATAGCAAAAGAAGAAGTGGGAAATGTTATCACCCAATCGGTTATAGCGCTTGCGATAGCAAATACTTTTATGAAGGCAATCGACAGAGAACTACTTAAAGAGGTTATGCTCTCAAAAGTTCCTGCAAAAGTTCATGATATTAACATCAAGGCCTACGAGCTCGGTGAAAAATATGCCCTAGACGCTCTCGCCGGAAAAACTCATCATGCCTCTTGCAACGATAAAGGGTGTACGATGGAGTAATCCATCTTACGCCTTGTTATCAAACAAAACTCCAAGCACATAATCAAGTCTTCTAAACAACTTATCGGCATCCTCCTCAGATAACTCTTTTAATTTTTTTTCATTATTTTGCTCAATTATAGAAACAACTATAGAATCAGCTCTGTCGTTGATACCGAATTTAATATGCTTGCTAAAGCTATTCATCCGTTTGTTAAGCTTATCCGATAGTTCTTTGAGATATTCTGCCCTTCTCTCTTCTTCGGCTCTTCTTTTTCTCTCTTCTTCTTGCCTTTTGATCTCTTCTTGCTGTGCCTCGTACAGAGATTTTACTTCGCTATTTTTTTGTGTCTTTTGTGCTTTTTCTATATTTTTAGGTGTCTCGACCTGTTCTGCTGGAGCCACTGTTGCAATCGTCATATTTTGTGTATTGACCGTTGCGCCACCTATAGACGCATCAACCTTCTTTTGCTGTTGTTCGGCCTCTATCGGCTTTGTATAAGCGTAATTGTAACCGCTATTAGCGCCAATATTGATATTATAGTTTGCCATAACTAAACTCCCCTCGTTGGGATTATTTTGGTTATAGACTATATCGACTAATCAAAAAAATTTAGGAGAGGTCTAAAGTATATCTTGACGGTGTTATAATTTGCGTTATATTTTTACTCCATCGCATCGGCTAAGGTAACCGCAAAAAGCGCTTCGTAGCCGGCCGCCTCGGCACACGCTCTGGCTTCTAGCAGTGTCGTTCCCGTGGTCACTATATCATCCACCAGCACTATATCTTTATGCCTTGCACCCTTAAAGTCAAACTCTCTTGGATTGCTCTTCCTAAATTCTAGGCTTTGGCCTGCATATATGACATCGTTTTTGGCTCTCATAGCTCCCCATTGCGGCCTAAACACGCTTGAACGCATAGCATTTGCAAGTATGGCGGTGTGTGAATAACCATGCTTTGTCTTATCATCTATTGCAATGAGCGATATTTTGCCATCATACTCGAAGTTTTGGGAGAATTTTTTGAAGCTATTATTTGCAAGCTGGCGTAAGATAAAGCTTCCCGCCATTTTGTGTTTGTAGTGGATAAGCGGCTCTATTTCGGAGTATTTGTAGAAACTAAATATCTCAAAACCGTCTATCTTACGGCTTTTAAAGGTCGGGGCAAGCGCCCCTTTTAGACATTTGTCACATATATGCAAAATACTTGTATTATTGCATATAATGCAACCAAGCATCACCTGCCTCTGTTGCCGTCTCTATCTCTTGATGTTCTTGAGCTTCTATCGTTTTTATAGCCGCCGTCTCTTGAACCGCCTCTATCATTTCTGTATCCGCCGCCTCTGTTGCCAAACCCTCTTCTATTACCGCCTCTTTTGCCGTCTCTATCTTGCGATTTTGCTTCTATCATTCTCTCGAGATTTTTACCTTTGATACCTATATGAGAAGGGCCTTCCGCTTTGTTTTTTGAAACGACTTTCGATAGAAGCTTCATACAAAGAGTTGAGATATCCATCTCGCTGCTCATTTGAGCAAATAGCTCCGTCGCTTCATCGGTGATATGCTGATGCTTGATTTTATCCACAAGCTTCGTAATCTTTTTGCTTTTTACATCTTCAAGCGTCGGAACTTCCATGTGATAAATCTGAGCTTTTGTAACCTGTTTGATTCTATTTAGCTCTCTAAACTCAAGAGGTTTTACAAGCGTTACGGCCTTGCCAGCTTTTCCGGCGCGTCCCGTTCTGCCTATTCTGTGTACGTAGCTCTCAGGATCAAGCGGAATATGGTAGTTGAATACGTGCGTTACATTGTCTATATCAAGGCCTCTAGCCGCAACGTCCGTCGCCACAAGAATAAGCACTTTTCCGGCTTTGAAGCTTTTTATTACCTCTTCCCTTTGTCTTTGCTCAAGGTCGCCGTGAAGCGCTTTTGCCGGATAGCCTCTTGCCACAAGTGTCGTAGATAGCTCATCTGCATCTTTTTTTGTTCTACAAAATACGATAGCCCTACTTGGATCTTCATAATCGATAAGTCTTACGACCGCATCGCTTCTCTCCCAATCCTCAACCACATAGAAGTATTGTTCAATGTTTTCGCTAGTTACCTCTTTTGATTGTACGCTTACCGTTTTTGGCTCTTTCAGAATTTTTTCTGCAAGCGCTCTTATCTCTCTTGGCATTGTTGCCGAGAATAGAAGCGTCTGTCTGCTTGCGGGCAAAAATTTGAATATCTCTTCGATGTCCTCCAAAAAGCCCATATCTAGCATCTCGTCGGCTTCGTCAAGGATGACATATTGCGGGTTAAAATCCCTTAGCCTGTCGTTTAGAAGATGGTCAAGAAGTCTTCCAGGAGTAGCTACAACTACTTGCGCCCCTCTGCTTATCAGATCAACCTGTCTTGAAATGCTTTGTCCGCCGTAAACTGCAACTGTTTTTATGTTTGCATATTTGCCAAGTTTGTATAGCTCGTCGCTTACTTGCATACATAGTTCACGCGTCGGAGTAATGATTAGTACCTGTACGCCCCCCTGAGGGTTTATTTTGCTCATAACAGGTAGGCCAAAAGCCGCCGTCTTACCCGTACCGGTTTGCGCCTGAGCCACCATATCGTGACCCTCTAGCACTATTGGAATAGCCTGTTCTTGTATCGGGCTAGGCTCAGTAAAACCTGCCTCTTTTATTCCTCTTAAAATATTTTCGTTTAATCCTAAATTATCAAAACTCATGTAAAATGCCTTTATGTTTGTTATTTCCCAATTACCCCAAAAAGGAGCGCCAATGTCGAAAATAGAAAAAAAAGAGGTCGCAAAACTAAAAAGCGACATCAAATCGGATATAAAATCCGTATATGAAAACTATCTGTCCGTATCGGGCTGGGATGTCCCCGAAAACGATGAAAACGCAAGCGCCCGTCTTATACTGGACGCCATCAAAGAGGCTGTCAAAGAGATAGAAGAATCTCTTTAGTCTAGTTTTAGTACGGCCAGGAAGGCGTCTTGGCTAAGCTCTACTTTGCCTATCGCCTTCATCCGTTTTTTACCCTCTTTTTGCTTCTCTAAAAGCTTTCTTTTTCTTGTAATATCACCGCCATAACACTTTGCGGTAACATTTTTGCCCATAGACTTTACCGTCTCTCTGGCAATTACTCTATTTCCTATGCTTGCCTGTATGGCAACCTCGAAAAGCTGTCTTGGAACCAGCTCTTTCATTTTTTTGACAAGTTCCCTGCCTCTATACTCCGATTTTTGTCTCGGAACGATAAGAGAAAGTGCGTCGACTATCTCTCCGGCTACTCTAATATCCAGCTTTACGAGATCGCCCATCTTATAGTCGTGGGGTTCATAATCAAAGCTAGCATAGCCTTTAGTGGCAGATTTTAGTTTATCGTAAAAGTCGATTACTATTTCATTGAGCGGCACGTCATACACCAAAAGCACCCTACCCTGACCGATATAGTCCATCTTTTGCTGCTGTCCGCGTCTATCGTTCATAAGCGTAATTATATTGCCCACAAAGTCGTTTGGCACTATTACCGTCGCTTTTACGTAAGGTTCGTATATCGCTTCTATGCGTTGTACGTCCGGTAGCTCTGAAGGATTTTGCACCCTCACCGTCTCGCCGTTCGTCAAACGCACCTCATATACAACCGTCGGGGCGGTAGCGATAAGGTCTAGTCCAAACTCCCTCTCCAACCGCTCTTTTACAACTTCCATGTGAAGTAAACCCAAAAAACCGACCCTAAATCCAAATCCAAGTGCAGCCGATGTTTCAGGCTCATAGGAGATCGATGCGTCGTTTAACTTTAGCTTGTCGAGAGCATCCCTAAGGTCTTCAAACTTATCCGTATCAATTGGATAAAACCCAGCAAATACGAACGGTCTAGGCTCTCTAAACTCCGAGGCAGGTTCGCTGCAAGGATTTTTAGCGTCGGTTACCGTATCCCCGACCCTAAG